>CAZOUL010000038.1:0-7378 GCA_964583025.1 uncultured Candidatus Saccharibacteria bacterium | reverse complement strand
AGCCGAACCGTGATACTCGCCAACGGTGGCCCGAGGGAATTCACCACAGCACTGCAGAGCGATCCCCGGTACGGGCGAGACGTTGCTGGTGTCGTGCGTGGGAACTACCTCGAGCGGCTCAAGAATTTTCACCGGAGTAAGCCGCTCGACGAAATCATTGTGAACGATCCAAAGATCGACGAACCGGTGCTTTTAGCAATTCTTTCCTGGGCCGAGCAGCGGGGAATTCATGTGACACTTGTTCCGAGTTTATTCTCGGTGAGAACCACCAATGTTGAGACCGGCAGCTTGGCTGGAACGCCGGTCATGTATGTCTTGCGCACGCCGCTTGAGGGATGGCGGCGGGTCTATAAGCGACTCTTCGATATTCTGTTGGTCGCGCCGGCAATACTTGTTTTGGCTCCGGTCTATCTCCTTGTTGCCCTGCTCGTGAAGCTCTCATCGTCCGGTCCCGTGCTCTACCGTCAACCAAGAGTCGGTCAAGACGGCAAGGTGTTCTACATCCACAAGTTTCGCAGTATGCGCCAAGACGCAGAATCACAGGGGAGAGATTGGACCGTAGAGAATGATCCACGGATTACTCCGATCGGGCGGTTTTTACGGGCATCGAATGTTGATGAACTGCCCCAGCTCTTCGACATCCTCATGGGTTCGATGAGCTTGGTTGGCCCTCGGCCGGAACAGCCGCAGTATGTTGAGAAGTTTTCCCAGGAAGTTCCAGACTACCTCCGCCGCCACCACGTGAAATCCGGCCTTACTGGCTGGGCCCAGGTCAACGGTCTTCGCGGCGACACCTCGATTCCTGAGCGGGTGAAGTACGATTTGTACTACATTGAGAACTGGTCGCTCTGGTTCGACGTCCGGATCCTTTTGGCAACGGTCAGCCATGTTTTCGGTGAGTTCTTGGGAAGTCTCCGGCCAGCAAAGGATCCCCGAGGCCGCTCGTGAAGATTGCCCTGGTCCACGATTTCTTGAATACCTGGGGTGGGGGAGAGTATGTCCTCAAGGTATTTGCCGAACTTTATCCAGACGCCCCAATCTATACCTTGAGCTATGATCCAAGCGTGGTCGAGGAGTACTTTCCGGGGAAAACCGTCGTGCCAAGCTTCTTGCAGCGTTTCCCTGGTATGCCCCGTGCTTGGAAGTACTACTTACCCTTGATGCCCCGTGCGATCGAATCGTTCGATCTTTCCGGGTATGACGTTGTCCTCTCGGACTCTTCGGCGTACGCGAAAGGAGCGAAAACGCGTCCACCGACGAAGCACATCTGCTATCTTCACACCCCGACGCGCTACTTGTGGAGCGATCGAGACACCTACATTGCTTCGGCGCCGATCCCACTGCCATTGATTGGCCGCCCGGTGGTGAAGGGGATCGTCAAAGTACTCCAAAGGTGGGACCTGAAGGCTGCCCTGCGTCCGGATGCCATCATTGCCAATTCCCGCTACATCGCCCGGCGAACCAAGGCTTACTATCACCGGGATCCAGAGTTCGTCCTGTTTCCTCCGGTCGAGAGCGCTCGGTTTCGGATTTCTTCGAAGCCAAAAGAGTACTTTCTCGTGGTTGGTCGCCAAGAGCCATACAAGCGGACAGACCTGGCGATCGACGCCGCGAACCGTCTCGGAGTGAGGCTCAAGGTAGTCGGGGGCGGCACAAAGCTCGAGGCGCTCAAGAAGATCGCCGGACCGACCGTTGAGTTTACTGGCCGGGTCAGCGATGCGGCGCTGGTTGACCTGTATGCAAACTGCCGAGCGTTCATTTTTCCTCCCGAGGAAGATGCAGGCATTACGCCGCTCGAAGCAATGGCTTCGGGACGGCCAGTGATTGCCTACGGGAAAGGGGGAGCATTGGAATCAGTGGTTGCCGGGAAGACCGGTGAGTTTTTCTCGGAACAGACCGTTGACTCCCTGGTTGCAACCCTCAAGGCATTTGATGAGCGACAGTACGACCCCGACGCAATTCGTACCCACGCCGAACGGTTTGACAAGGAGCGGTTCAAGGAGCGGATCGCCGAGATTGTCGAAGAGGTGTCTCAGCAGGCTTGACGACTATCTGTCCGGTAGGTATAGTGTGGTTCACAACCAAATGATTCCGAAGACCACAGGGGTCCCACAAGGACATAATTCCTGTCGAGGAGAAACTTCAATTGCCGCCGGTGATTGACTGTGGTCTTGCAAGTAGCAAGATTTTTTTATGCCAAAAACTCGTGGACAAAAAGCAGAAGAGTTGGCGCTCATCGAAGAAGCGCTCGATGGCAAGGCAGCGGTCCTGACTCAGTACACCGGCCTCAGTGTTCGCGACCTTGATGAACTTCGTAGCTCTGTTCGAGGCATTGGCGGCAAGTACCGGGTCGTCAAGACCAGCTTGCTTGCCAAGGCGCTCAAGGAACGGGGGATTGAGGTGCCTGCCAATGCACTCACGGTTCAGCTAGGTATTGCGAGTTCAGCAACCGATGAGGTTGAGCCCAACAAGGTTGTGGTTGAGTTCGCCAAGAGCCATGAAGCCCTCGGTATTCTTGGGGCGGTTATTGATGGCGCGTACGTTGACGAGGCGCAGGTCAGGACACTGGCAGCGCTGCCGGGGCGAGACGAGCTCTATGCTCAGGTCGTCGGCTCGATCCGAGCTCCGTTGGTTGGCTTGGTCAACGTCTTAGGTGGCAATATCCGAGGCTTGGTGAGCGTGCTCGGCCAGTACGCAGCCACAAAGCAGTAATCAATAGATACAACGCGAAGGAGTTTCTATGGCAGAAGATACAAAAAAAGAGGAAACGCCGGTTGCTGACGAAGCAGCCGCAACCGAAGAAAAAGGTGAGCCCACTGGGCAGTTCGCCGAGCTCATCAAGCAGATTGAGTCGCTTTCCGTTGCTGAGCTTGCTGAGCTCGTGAAGACGCTCGAGGATCGTTTCGGCGTTTCGGCGGCAGCCCCAGTTGCTGTTGCTGCCGCTGGTGCCCCGGGTGCGGCAGACGCCGGTGCTGCCGAGGAAAAGTCGAGTTTCACGCTTCACCTCGCTGATGCCGGTAGTCAGAAGATCGCGGTCATCAAGGTCATCCGTGAAGTTCGGCCAGATCTGGGTCTGAAGGAAGCGAAGGATCTCGTCGATGGCGCTCCGAAGGAAGTCAAGAAAGATATGCCGAAAGATGAGGCTGAGGCCGCCAAGAAGAAGCTCGAAGAGGCTGGCGCCACTGTTGAACTCAAGTAAGTCGTTGCCAGAACCTGGTTCTTCGAAGACCGAGGCAGCGCCTCGGTCTTCGCTGCGTCACGACCGATTTACTATTCTCGCAGAGGCTGGTCAGGCCCGGGCGGGAGTCCTTCACACTCGCCATGGGGATGTTGAGACCCCAGCCTTCTTACCCTGCGCGACCTATGGATCTCTCAGAGGCGTTTCTGCTGCCCAACTTGCCGCGCTCGATCTTCAGGCGCTCCTCGTCAATGCCTATCATCTTTACTTGCAGCCAGGCATTGACACGATTGCTCGCCAAGGCGGCCTTCATCGCTGGATGGGATGGGATCAGGCAATTCTTACTGATTCCGGAGGCTTCCAAGCATTTGCGTTGTCGCAGTTTGCCAAAGTGCAAGAAGAGGGAATTGAGTTTCGGTCGCACCGTGATGGTAGCCGGCATCTTTTTACTCCCGAGCGGGTCGTGAGCATGCAGGAAAAGCTCGGGGTCGACATGGCAACGTGCCTCGACGTTTGTACGGGGTTTCCGGCGAGCGAGGCTGAGGTTCATGCGGCTGTCATGCAGACGAACCGGTGGGCGGAGCGGTCCGTTGCCGCTTGGACTGACCAGTCGATCCATCTCTACGGCATGGTGCAGGGGAGTATCTATGAGCAAGAGCGCCGCCACTCGGCCGAGTTCCTGCGTGAATTGCCCTTTGCCGGTTTCGCAATTGGCGGCAACATGTATACCTTCGGCGCCCCCTTGGCTGAGCTCGAGGCGGAGAAACCGCGGATGTGGGAGATCGTGGCACTCACAAGTTCGCTACTGCCAGGCGGCAAACCGCGCCACTTGCTCGGAGTAGGGGAGCCAGCCGATCTGATCCGTGGCGTTCAGGCTGGCGTTGATACCTTTGACTGCGTGATGGCCAGCCGGATTGCCCGGCATGGCGCGGCGTGGATCCGAACCGGTCCAGAAAGTTGGGAGTACGAACGACTCAATGTTCGTGCTGCCCGATGGGCGGCGTCAGGTGCGCCAGTGGACGAGTACTGCCAGTGTCCGGTGTGCTCCACTGGGTTGAGCCGTTCGTACCTCAATCATCTTTTTAAAATTGGCGATGCCGTGGCTGGCACGTATCTTACCGTCCATAACGTTAGCTTTTTACGGGATCTTTCCCGGGAACTCCGCGCTGCAATTCTTGAGGGGTCGCTTGCTGAGAAGTTCCGCTATACTACATAGCATGACGAACAACCTACCGCCACGCGAGGGCGGTTCCCGGGAACCAGAGGTTATCAACTTACAGTCAACGCCTGAGCGAGGGGAGTCGGCGAGCGAGTCAGAAGTCCGGCCGATTCCCGAGGCGGTGCAGATGACGCCTCCAGTCACGGTAGAGGGCGCACCCAATATCGCTGACGTTCAGCCAGTGTCTCCTCCAGAGGCTGGTTGGGCCGATCAGCCCGCACCAGATGAGCCACCGCTGCTTACCCCATCGCTCCTTGATACGGCATCACTGCGGGAGATAGAAGCGGCAGTTGCCAGTGACGCGGATAACCAGGAGACTCAGGCCCCCTGATCGAGGATCAGGGGGCATCCTTGGTACAATGGGGGCGAGGTTGAGATGGCACAACTAATTGTCGGAATTGGCGGACTCGCCGTCGCCCTGTTTTTTGGGTGGTGGCAACTGAGTCGCCGGCGGACAGAGCGGGCGCTCGCCACTGCCCGTGAGCTTGCCGTGTTTAAAATTCTCATGCCCCGCCAGATTGACCGCGGGGACGACGAGCGGGAACCACAGGATGTCAAGGAACTGATCGCGTTGGCAGAGCAGTTTTTCGCCAGTTTCTCCTCGCTCTACGACTCAGGACTTGAACGCCTGCTCTACGGCCAAGACGTGCTGAGCTTTGAGTTTGTCGTAAAGGACGGCCTGATCAGCTTCTTCGTGAGCGTTCCCAGCGCATACCGGGAACTCACCGAGCGGCAACTGCACAGTTTTTATCCCCACGCCGAGATCATCCCGAGTACTGAGTTTCGGATGATGCCGGAATCGGCGCACGTTGCCGGGATGGAGATCCGGACGACCAAACCGCCTGAATTACCAATCCGAACCTACAAGCAACTCGAGAGCGATCCCTTGAATGCCCTGACGAACGCGTTCAGCAAGTTGCCGAAGGGCATGAACGCTGGCTTCCAACTGCTCATCCGGCCAACGTCGGGCCAGTGGCGGGACCGCACGGTCAGCGCGGCCAAACGAATTGCCGAGGGAAAGTCAGTCCAATCTAGTCCACTCAATAGTTTCGTCCAGGGGCTCTTGAACGCCTTTCGGTCCGGTCGATCCGAGGACAAGAAAGAGACTGAGCCGGTCCGCCTCTCGCCAATCCAGGAAGCTCAGATGAAGTTCATCCAAGAGAAGGGGAGTAAGGTTGGCTTCGAAGCCCAAGCCCGAGTACTTGTTGTCAGCCAACACTCTCTCCAAGAGAGCAAGATTGCGTTGGGAACGATTGCTTCAGCGCTCGGCCAGTACACCGCGCCAGAAACCAATAGCTTGACCAAGTCGATTGATACCTCCCGGCACTTTGCCACCAGCTACATCCTCCGGCGGTTTCGCCCGAGCGGAAAAACCATGATTTTGAATACCGAGGAGTTAGCATCGCTCTACCACTTTCCGAACGAATTTACTGACACGCCGAACATTGCCTGGCTCTCGGCCCGGACCTTGCCGCCCCCGGCCAATCTACCAGCTGAAGACCCGGAAACCGTGATGCTCGGCAAGAGCGTCTATCGGGGAGAGGAGCGGCCAGTCCGGCTCAAATCTGACGACCGCCGCCGCCACCTCTATGCGATCGGCAAAACCGGCGTCGGGAAAACAACGTTGTTCGTGCACGAGATCGAGCAAGATATCAAAGCTGGCCGGGGCGTGTGCTACATCGATCCGAATGGCGACGCGGTTGAGTCAATTCTCGGGCTGATTCCCAAAGAGCGGGCAGAGGACGTCGTCTATTTCGACCCGTCGGACACCGACCGACCGGTTGGCCTGAACATGCTCGAGTGGAAACGGCCGGAAGACCGGGATTTCCTAGTGTCGGAGTGGCTGGAAATCTTCTACAAGCTCTTCGATCCGAATCGAACGGGCATGGTTGGGCCGCAGTTTGAGCACTGGGGGAGAAACGCCTCGCTCTCAGTGATGGCCCGGCCTGGCGGCGGGACGCTCATCGACATCCCGCGGCTCTTTACCGATGACGCGTTCCGTGAGGAAACAATCCAGTATGTGTCCGATCCAGTTGTCTTGGCGTTCTGGAACCAGCAGCTCGCCAAAACAGCTGATTTCCATAAATCCGAAATGTACAACTACTTCATCTCAAAATTTGGCCGGTTCATGACCAACGACCTGATGCGCAACATTATCGGCCAGCCAAAGTCGGGATTCGATTTTCGCGAGATCATGGACTCGGGCAAGATCTTCCTCGTGAATCTCTCCAAGGGAAAGATTGGCGAGGCAAATTCCTACCTGCTTGGGATGATTCTTGTGAGCAAGATGCAGGTGGCTGCCTTCCAGCGGGCCGACACGCCCGAGGAGGAGCGACGGGACTTCTATCTATACGTCGATGAGTTTCAGAATTTCACGACCGATACGTTCAAGACCATTCTCTCCGAAGCCCGGAAGTACCGGCTCAATTTGAACGTCACGAACCAGTATATTGCCCAGCTCCCCGAAGACATCCGTGACGCGGTGATTGGAAACGCTGGGACTCTGGTGAGTTTCCGGATCGGCGCAGCAGACGCTGAGTTTATGGCCAAGGAATTCCCTAACGTCACTGAGCATGACCTAGTAAACCTGCCGTTTGCCAGTACCTACGTCAAGCTGCTCATCGATGGCACGCCGACGAAGCCGTTTTCGATGCGTACTGTGAAGAGCGAGACCCCGCACCACAAAGAGCTCGCCGAGGCAATCCGCCAGTTGTCGCGACTGAAGTATGGGCGAGACCGGACGGAGGTTGATCAGGAAATGGCAGCCCGACACGCGAGCGCACCGAGTGCGCCGCCCGATATTCCGCCGGTACGGGAAGGAGCGTAGGTGAGCTGGATCTTGGTCATTCTTTTGCTTGCCATGCTCGGCTTTGGGGCATGGTACGGCAGCCGTTGGTATCGCCGCTGGCAAGAAGAGCAGCGCGCCCAAGCCTACGCCGACTGGCGCAGCACCCAAGACAATGTGATCTTAAAGATCTTTC
>CAZOUL010000037.1:0-7384 GCA_964583025.1 uncultured Candidatus Saccharibacteria bacterium | reverse complement strand
CAGGGCTGGATCGAGCGTGATGGCTTGCGTGTAGTCTGCCAGCGCCAATTCGGTCTGGATGGTCTCGATGTCAGCAAGAGGGTCAATTGCGCCGGCGACGTGGGTGACGTTGGCGTCGGTGAAGTTTCTGACCACCATCGCGATCGCGTCAACCTCGCGGATGTGGGAGAGAAACTTATTCCCCAGCCCCTCGCCCTTGTGGGCCCCGGCTACCAGTCCGGCAATATCGACGAAGGTGACGGTGGCGGGCACGATTTTTTCCGGATGAACGATGTCGGCGAGCAACTGGAGCCGTTGATCCGGAACGTCGACAATCCCCACATTCGGGTCGATCGTGGTGAACGGAAAATTCGACGCCTGGGCACTCGCCTTTTTCGTGAGTGCGTTGAAGAGCGTCGACTTGCCGACGTTTGGGAGGCCAACAATGCCGATCTTGAGGGACATACTATGTTCCGATCGATGCCTCGGACGAAGCTGAAGGCGGAGCGGGGGTGAGACTCATAACGCGGTAGTGTAGCGCAGGCAGGGAGAGAAGAAAAGGTGCCCGGGTGGGCACCTTTGTGGCTGGCAGGCCTAGAGGCACTCGAATGCGCCTACTAGGGCCTTGCGGCGGGATTTGTTGGTTTTCTTCTTTGTTGGTTGGTCCTGCGTCTTTTCTGCCTTCGGCCGACGAAGGCGACATTTCAATTTCAAGAGTTCCCCTTGTAAGTCCACGGGTGGATGACCCAAAACACTCGTCCTTTCTTCGAGAATTCCCCTGGGGCGAGCAGGGGTGGTCGTGGTTCGCGGAAAAGTTACTTCCGCTTGCCTTTCTTGGTGGGAGGTTCCGGTTCCGGCTCGGGTTCTGGATCCTCCTCGTCGTCTTCCTCGTCAGCCTCTTCGCCATCGGACCCCAGGTCGTCCTCCGGTTCAGCGCTCACGTCCCCGTCTGGCTCAGAATCTGATTCTGAAGAGCTCCCGGGCTCTTCGTCCTCTTCCTCGTCCGGTTCTTCCTCGTCGTTGACCTCCGAAAGTCGTTCACCTTCGGAAGTCCCTTCCTTGTTTTCTGCGTCGCTAACCACCTCGTCGCCGTCACCGTCTTCGGAGCTGCCCGCACCCTCTGCGCCGGCCGCTTCCTCCGCTGGCGTTTCTGCTGTTAGCTCCACCTCCTCTTCGACCCCGGCAGGGAGCTCCTTCTCCTTGATATCTTCTTCGATCTCGTAGGGAATCGGCTCTCCGTTGCCGTCAACCACGGAACACTCAAACCGTGCTCCAATCGGCAGGTCATCAATCTCAATGCGTATTTTCACCCTGGGTCACAGCCTTCCAATTTAAGGTCTGCGCGCCGGCCGACTCGCCCCCGGACGAACGCCGCAGCCAGCCGCATTGTATCAGAGCTCAGTTACCGAACGATGACTCCGCTTCGACCGAGAGCGCTCCAGTTGGCGACGAAGGCGCTGGTGTTCCAGCGGACGCGAGCTCCGCCAAGCGGGTTGTGGACGTAGAATGCTGTCGGGGTGTCGACGCTGCCGGCGAAGCCGACCACCGTCCAGGTATGTTCGCCGACCCAGGTACTGACGCGTCCTCCCCCTGGAACCTGCCAGGAGTCAGGTGCGCCTCGGCCCGAAACGCCCCAAATCACAACCGGATGCCCGGCGGCAAGTTCGGCTGCCAGCTGGCTCGCTGACCAACCAGAGAAGGCTTGGGTGGGTCTCCAGGCGCTACCAACTGTCGCAATTGGACCCCAGTGGACCCCGTAGCCGGTCGAGTTTTGGGTGCCGTGGACGTCACCGACGTAGGCGTGATTCGGATTGCCCCAGAAATCGCCGTCACGATGGAGCGGTCCGTCGCGGCCAAGGCGAGCAAGGATCTCGTCTTCTGATATATCGACGCCGTAGTAGGCAAGGGCCATCGTGAGCGCTGATGCTTCACAGGAGAGCGCGTAGTCTTGCCGGTCGTATGGCACGTCGAGCAAGGTGAGCTGTTCGATCGTAGTGAAGTGGACGCTATACGGCGCGGTCGATGGCAAGCCGAACCGCGAAGCAACGCCAGGGGCGATGGTGGCAGTGTACGTGGTGCTCGGTGCGAGCCCATCGGGAAGAAAGCTGAGGGTGTTACCTCTCCAAGAGAATGCCCCCGCACTTGGCGGACTGAGAGAGAACGCCTGCTCGGCAGCTTGTTGGTCAACCGGTTGGTTAAACGTGAATTTGATTGGTGTTCGTGAGGCGACGCTTGTCGAGCCGTTCCGGGGGGAGGTGCCGCTCACGGCCAACGCACCATAGGTTTGGAAAGTATGTTCGGTTGGCTCGAGGTAGTTGCCGGCAGTGGTACGAATCCGGTCGGTCGTCCGTACGGCATACTGTCGGCCGTACTGAAGCCGCTCGTTCGGCAGAAAACTTACTGTCGCATCATCCTTCCACTGCCAAGTGCCGGCCAGCGTTGGCTCGATACTGAGCGCTTTGGTGAACGATTCTCGGTCGACAGGCTCGGAGAGCGATACGGTGATACTGGAGAGGTCTACGGCAACCGTCGGTGCGGCTGGATGAGCGAGCGAAAGCGAGGGGGCCGCCCGAGTCCTTAGTGTCCGGTACTCCTCGTACGGTTCGTACTTTTTGGCAAGAAGGTCTGTCTCCACCGCGTCGTCTTTGGGCAAGTTTATTGTAACCTCGAGAGCATACTCGGTGTCATGGGTCAGGCACTCGGGAAAAGCAACAACGAGAGTCCGGCCTTGATCGGCAAGCGAGCGTTCGAACGTTGTTTCGGGTGAGATTGCCACGTTGACAGCCTCAGGAGAGCCGAGCGGCTGATCAAAGGTGAAGCGTATCAGCTTGCAAGGAGCATGGTCGTCAGCCTCGAGTGAGGAGTCGGTAATTTTGGGGAGACTGGCGGTAGTGATCGGAACAATCGTGGTATTGGGAACCGGCGCACCGAGGGCTGGGGCCAAGCCGCTGACGACTGCGTGATAGGTCTGTTCTGGCAGCAGTGAAGCGCTTGGGGTAAAGCGGAGTCCACGATACAGGCTCGTACCCGGTACTGGATCGATCGGCTGCCACTCGCCACTCGCCGGCGGCCGGAGCTGGGCACTCACCATGAGGTGGTTGAACGGTTTATCGAATCGAACCGTGATTGGTTCGGTTAAGCCATGGTCGGCCGATTGGACGAGGATCGGCTGAGGTGTTGCAACAAGCTGGTACACCATCCAACACACAAACCAGCTGACGAGCGCAACGAGTAGAAATCCATGCCTAGTGAGCTGAGGCCTGGAGTGGCCTCTGCGTATCAGCTGTCGGGCGATCTGCTCTATAAGAAAACGGCGGTTGCGCCTCATTGCCCCTCCGCCCGAGTCATTCTCGCTCGGTCCGTTTCCCGTGAAAGGCCTGGTGGACGTCTCTCAGGTGGTGATCGGTAAGGTGAGTGTAGCGTTGTGTTGTCACGACTGATGAGTGACCGAGCAATGTTTGGACTGCTCGCAGATCGGCACCTGACTGGAGAAGGTCGGTGGCGAAGGTATGGCGGAGGGTGTGCGGCGTGATTTGCTCGGCAAGCCCGGCCTTGGCGGCATAGCCAGTTAAGAGTCGCTGGATCGATCGGGCCGTCAGCCTGAGATCCTCCGGTTTTGTTGCCGGTCGGGCCCGGACGAAGAGTGCAGGGTCATCATCAAGACGCTGATCAAGGTATTTGGCGAGGGCCTCGCTTGCGCGAGACGAGAGGAAAACGACCCGCCGTTTTCCTCCTTTGCCGAGCACGCTCACCTCATCTCTATGCTCGACATCTTTGCGGTTCAGTCGGATGAGCTCGGCGACCCTGAGGCCGGTGGAGAAGAGGGTTTCAAGAATTGCACGGTCGCGCCGCCCGGACCAGGAGTCGTCAGGGGCAGCGAGGAGACGTTCAATCTCGTCGGCCTGGAGGAAGATGACCTCGGTCTGCTCGGCGCCGGGAAGTTCAATGTTTGAGGCTGGAAGGGCTGAGAGTTTGCGCTGTGCTGCCCAGGCAAGGAAGGCGCGCAGGGCCACGAGATGGTAGTTTTGTGATGAACGGGAGAGATTACCGCTCGCGTTCAGGTTGAGACGCCACTGCCGCACAAGCGGGTCGTCGATTGCCGTCACGTCGATCTCCCCCGCGAACTCAAGGAAGCGGCCAAGGTAGTGCTCGTAGTTGGCAATGGTCCTGGCGGCAAGCCCCTTAGCGAGCTCACAGTCCTCCAAAAATTCTCGAATTGCGCAAGAAAGCTTCATGATCAACCGTCTACTTGGTAGGATACCTCTAATGCAACCGCTCCCAGATACTATACTAAGGATCGACGCCGCCGTCCTTGACGCCGCCAATAGCTTGGTCGGCCGCTCATCAGTGCTTGATCTCCTTTTTGAAATCCTCGCTGCTTGGCTGATCTACTCCGTACCGTTCCTCTTGCTCGGCGCCTGGTTTTGGGTTCGCTTTGCTCCTGGTGCCCGGCAAATCGTCCAGCAGCGGATCGACCTGGTTCTTTTTGCCCTCGCGGGCTTAGTGCCTTGGCAGGTCTTGAGCCGGCTCATTAAGCTCGTCTACTTTCGAGAGCGCCCTGCCGCAGCGGGAGAGAATATCCGAGAAATTTTCTTCCATCGGCCCGACGAATCGTTTCCTTCGGATCACGCCGCGTTTCTTTTTGGCTTGACGACCTTTGCGTACCTCTTAGGGTGGCGTCGGGTTGGACATCTCGCGCTTATGGCGGCAATCCTCGTTTCGGCAACGCGAGTCATTACGGGTACGCACTGGCTGTCTGATATCGTTGGCGGCTTGGTGGTAGGCATCGCCGGCGCCCTGCTGGTGTGGGTGCTCCGAGTACCCCTTGAGCGGTACATGATCCGTCCGCTCGTGCAGTGGGCAACGAAGCTAGGGCTCTGAAACATGTTTCACGATCTTCCAGGGTTGATTGCTTCAGTTGGTCTTGTGGGCATTTGGGCCATCATTTTTATAGAGACGGGGCTCCTCGTCGGCTTCTTTTTGCCTGGCGACAGCTTACTCTTCACGGCTGGCTTTCTGGCATCCCAAGGCTATCTGCCCCTCGGCCCGCTCATCATCGGCTGTTTCATCGCGGCAGTTGTTGGCGATTCGGTCGGCTACCAGATCGGCCGGCGAGCCGGCGAGCGGCTGTTCCGCCAGCAATCGTCGCGGTGGTTTCGGCCTGAATACGTGGAGCGCGCCAAGGAGTTCTATGTCAAGTACGGAATTAAGACGATTGTCTTGGCCCGGTTCGTGCCGGTTGTACGAACGTTTGCCCCAGTGTTAGCCGGGATCGGCCAGATGGAGTACCGGACGTTTCTTATCTACAACGTCTTCGGCGGGGCGCTCTGGGCGGTCGGGTTGCCGGTGGCAGGGTACTATCTCGGCAAGAATATCCCGAACATTGACCACTACCTGTTTCCGGTGATTGGTGTCATTGTTCTTGTCTCACTTCTCCCTGCCATCAAGGAGCTCTGGCCGATCATGGTGAACTGGCGAAAGGAGCGCAAATGATTGATTTGGAGCGATCAGAACTTGCAAACGGCGTACGGTTCATTGCCGCACCCCAGCGCGAGACAAAAGCAGTCACAGTGCTCTTTCTCGTTGGGGTGGGATCACGATTTGAAGCGCCAGAAGAAAGCGGCATTTCGCATTTCCTCGAACACATTCTTTTTAAAGGAACAAAGAAGTATCCAAGTCCACTCGCCCTGGCCGAGGTGCTCGATGGCATTGGTGCAAACTTTAACGCCTACACTTCCCAGGAGTACACCGGTTTTTACGTTCATGCTGCGGCCAACCAATTTCCACTGGCTCTCGACGTGCTGTCGGAAATGTTCTACCACCCCCGGTACGCGAAGGAGGACATCGAGCGGGAGAAGGGCGTGATCGTTGAAGAGATCAATATGTACCGAGACCTGCCGCAGCGCCATGTCTACGACCTACTGTTTACTTTGATGTATGGCGAGACTCCAATGGGGCGAAACATTGCCGGCAGCAAGAAGACGGTCACTAAGTTCAGCAAGCAGACGTTTGAGTCGTACCAGGAACGGTTCTATACGCCCGATAACATTATCGTTTGTGTGGCCGGCAATCCGGAGGGTGGGCAGTGGCAGCGGGCAGTTGAAGGAGTGTTTGCCGACAAAGCTGGTACGCTGGCCCACGGTTTCGAGGCGGCGCTCGATGTCCAAGCATCGCCCCGGGTATTGGTGGAACGACGTCCAACCGATCAGACCCATCTGCTCCTTGGTTTTCCGGGGCTTAAGGAGACAGACGAGCGCCAAGCGGTTTTGTCGGTGATGAACACGATTCTCGGCGGCACGATGAGCTCCCGGCTCTTTACTGAAATTCGTGAACAAAGGGGGCTTGCCTACTACGTCCGTTCCGGCTATGACGCCTTCCACGACACCGGCGTGATGACTGTTGCCACCGGGGTAAGAAACGATCAGGCGAAAGAGGCAGTCGCGGTCATTCTCTCTGAGCTCGAACATCTCGCTTCTTCCCCGGTGACGGCCAAAGAGCTCACGCGGGCCAAAGAGCACTTTAAGGGCAAACTGGCGCTCTCGCTCGAAGGCTCGGCGGAACTCTGCTCTTTCATGGCCCAGCACGAGCTCTACTACAAGCGCCAAGTGCAACCAGAGGAGCTCGTTGAACAGGTAGAGGCAGTGACGGCAGCAGATATCCAAGATCTTGCCACTACTCTTTTTGCTCCCCGCCGGCGCAACCTCGCCGTTATCGGCCCATTTGCCGAAGACGACCTCGCTCCTCTTTTGGAGGCATAGTGACTGTTAGCGCCGTCGTTGCTGGGTTGCTCCTTGGAGTCCTCTTGGCGACGCCGTTCGTACGGTCGCTCATCAAGGGAGGCTACATCTGCTTGGTGCTGGTTATGTCTGCAGCTGGGTGGCGCCTGCCGTCGCTCATCTTGCCTCCCGTTCTTCGGATTGAAGAGACCCTGCGGGCCGGCCGTCGGATTCTGAAACCGGACTTTTTTATATCGAGCCGGCCGCTCCATCGCCAACTGCCGGCAGTGATCGTCTACTGCCCCCTTGCCCCTGACGGCAAGCAGTCGCCTGCGGTGAAGAACCTCCTTGAAGGGTTGGCGCGGGTGGGGTTTGCTGTTCTCGCCCCCTACTGGCCAGCCCGGCCTGACGGCATGATCGATCCCCGCGATATCAACGAACTTCGAGCATCGATCCAGTATCTCGAGGCGCGCCCTGATGTTGACTCGAAGCGGATTGGCATTCTGGCCGTGAGTTACGGCGCTGGTCCGGCGCTGCAGGTCGCCGCCGACCAACAGTTTGGTGGCCGGCTCCAGTACGTGGCGACGATTGGTGGATACGCCGACCTCTGGTCGGTGCTCCGCTACTCGGCCTCGGGGCGGGTTGCGCTTGCCGACCAGGAAATTCAGCTCGATCCCCATCCTTTTCTT
>CAZOUL010000036.1:0-7532 GCA_964583025.1 uncultured Candidatus Saccharibacteria bacterium | reverse complement strand
AACGGGGTCGCTCGATTATCCTGGTCTTAACGATGCTGGTCGTGGGCTGGAATATTTGGCAGGCCGACCACACGCGGTTTGCTGTTGCTGCATCAAAGAGCCCAGAGTATCTAGCGGTTGATCCGGCGGTGGCCACGCGAGTCCTGGCGCGGATCGACGAGTATACGCCGGTCATACAAGAGAGTGCTGTCGACTTAGAGGCGATGTTGCCGGCCGAGGAGACAGTAGGCTTTGTTGGGGCGGCAGACCTAGAAGATCGCTTTACCACGAAACCAACCGAACTCGAGATTGAGTACGTGGTGCAGGAAGGCGATACGATTATGGCTATTGCCGAGCAGCATGGACTTCATGTGGCAACGCTCGTGGACCGGAATGGGTTGGGCGTCGACGAGATCGAGTCGCTGAAGCCAGGGCGGACTCTGGTAATTCCGCCGCGGGACACATCGAACTCAAAGGACTGGCTGGTTGCACTGAATGAGAAGAAGGAAGCTGAGCGGCAGCAAGCATTGGCTGAGCAAGAAGCGGCGCGGCGGAGTCGGCTCGCCTCCACACGGACCCAGACTCAGCGGGTTGCCGGTGGCTACAGTCGTGCCGCTGGCCTGAATTTCATCGTGCCGATCCGTCACAACGGCATTTCCCGCGGCTTGCTCCGCGGCCACTACGGCATCGACTACCGGGCAACGACCGGAACGCCAGTGGTGGCTGCCCAAGAGGGCCGGGTAATCGAAACCACCGGCGGTTGGGCGGGCGGCTTTGGCATCTCTGTACTTATTGACCACGGCGGCGGCCTAACGACCCGCTATGCCCACCTCTCGAGTTTGGCCTCAAGCCCCGGACAGGTTGTTGGCCAGGGGCAGGTGATCGGCTATTCCGGTAATACCGGCTACTCGACCGGGCCGCACCTCCACTTTGAAACCCGCCAGAACGGCCGGGCGATCAATCCGTTTTAGTCCCTGCTCTTTTCTCTTGACTCATTCCCGTTTACCCTAAGGGTATGTTTATCGACGAAGCGGAGATTGAGGTGAAGGCGGGCAAGGGCGGCGACGGGAGTGCCTCGTTTCGGCGTGAGAAATTTGTGCCCAAGGGTGGGCCGGACGGCGGCGACGGCGGCGACGGCGGCCATGTCTACCTGCGGGTCAAGGAAAACATCCACGGCCTTGCCAACGCCGTTGCGACCAGAGTGTTTCGAGCCGAGAACGGCGAGCCGGGCCGGGGCAAGCAGCAGTACGGTGCGAAGGGTGAGAGTGTCACGATCGATGTCCCTCCAGGAACGATCGTCTACGAGCTGGCCGACCAAGGCGAGCAATTCGTCGTTGACCTTGGCGAGTACGAGGGCGACACGTATCTCATTGCCCGCGGTGGCAAGGGCGGGCTCGGCAACCTCCACTTCAAGTCATCGACCAACCGGGCGCCGCGGGAAACTACGAAGGGCACCCCGGGCGAACACAAGCGGCTCAAGCTCGTCGTGAAGCACCTGGCCGATATTGGTCTGGTCGGGCTGCCGAACGCTGGCAAGTCGACCTTCTTGTCGGTGATCAGCCGGGCAAAACCACAGATTGCCGAGTACCCTTTTACAACCCTCGAGCCGCACCTAGGGATTGTGGAGATTGGCGACGAGCGGCTTGTGGTTGCCGATATTCCCGGTCTTATTGAAGGGGCAGCAGCTGGAAAGGGCTTGGGACACAAATTCCTGAAGCACCTGGCCCGAACGCGGGTGCTCATTCATCTCGTTGACGCCGGAAGCGACGATGTTGCCGGCGACTATAAGACAATCCGCGCCGAGCTCGGCGCATTTGATCAAGCCTTGCTCGACCGCCCTGAAATCGTCGTACTGAGCAAATCCGAGACTGTGAGCCACGACAAGCTCTCAGCCAAACAGGCCGAACTCGGAGCTGTGGCTGACGAATCAGTCTTGGCGCTGAGCGCGGCGACACACAAAGGTATCGAGCCCGTTCTCCAGGAGGCAGTTCGACGCGCGAATGCTTGACAGCTACCAGGCCCGGCTCTAGAATGTGGGTAAGTCGACATTAGCTCCTGGAAGAGCGGCGAGTGCACCACATGTTCACCAGAATTTGACTCTGGGAATCGTCCAGTATTGTGCTGGACGAATTCGTCGTGTTTTCAGGAAACATCAATCGGACATACCTGATCGAGCGAGCACAGGCGGGGTGCTCGGTTGCGTGGAAGGAGTAGGTGATGGCGGGGAGAAAATATTTTGGCACCTCACCGGTTTCGGTGCCGTTGCCAAACTTAATGGAGATCCAGACCGATTCGTACGATTGGTTTTTTCAGGAAGGGCTGCGCGAACTCCTCGATGAAATTTCTCCGATTGAAGACATCACCGGCGAGAACTACCTTCTAGAGTTCGGTGAATACAGCCTTGGCCAGCCGAAGATGAGCGAGACCACTGCTCGGGCCCGAAACCTCACCTACAAGGCACCGCTTCATTGCAAAGTCACGCTTGTGAACAAGGTTGCCAAAAAGACCAAGAAGGGCGAGGTATACCTTGGCGATTTTCCGATTATGACCGGTCGGGGAACGTTTATCATCAACGGCGTCGAGCGCGTCGTTGTGTCGCAAATCGTCCGTTCGTACGGCGTACTCTTCGTGAGCGACATCACTGCCGGTCGCAAGCTCTTCGGCGCCAAAATTATTCCGGCCCGAGGTGCTTGGCTTGAATTTGAGACCTCGAACCGCGATATCCTGTCGGTGAAGGTTGACCGGAAACGAAAGATCCCGGTTACAACCTTCCTGCGTGCAATCGGTAACATGAGCAAGGCTGACATTGAACAGCTCTTTACGGACGTTGATACCGGAGAGACCCACAAGTTTATCGAGGCAACGTTGGCCCGCGATCCGGCAAGTTCCTACGAAGATGCGCTCGTCGAGGTCTACAAGCGGATTCGTCCGGGCGACCTGGTCACACCTGAGACCGCGAAGACATTCCTTGAAACCATCCTCTTCAATCCTAAGCGCTACGATCTCGGCCGGGTTGGCCGGTACAAGATGAATCAGCGGCTCAAGCTTGGCGTCGACGAGGCTAAGGGCCGGGTGCTCCGGGTCGAAGATGTCATTGAGGTGGTCCGGGAAATTATCCGCCTCAACAATGACCCTATGGCTGAGGCAGACGACATCGATCACCTGAAGAATCGACGCATCCGCGCCGTCGGTGAGCTCTTACAAGGGCGATTGCGGGTAGGGCTACTGCGTACCGAACGCATTGTCCGGGACCGAATGTCGGTTGCAGACCCTGTCGCCGTGACGCCGGCATCTCTCATCAATAACCGGCCGATTGTTGCCGTACTCCAAGAGTTTTTCGCGAGCTCTCAGTTGTCGCAGTTCATGAACCAGACCAATCCGCTGGCAGAACTTGAGCACAAGCGAACCTTGAACGCGACTGGGCCCGGCGGCCTTTCCCGCGAGCGGGCCGGCTTCGAAGTGCGTGACGTCCACCCATCCCACTACGGGAGAATTTGTCCGATTGAAAGTCCGGAAGGTCCCAACATCGGACTCGTTGGCTATCTAGCCAGTTACGGGAGAGTCAATCCGTACGGGTTCATCGAGACGCCGTATTTGGCTGTCAAGAAGAAAGGCAGCAAATCCGTGGTGACCGATGAGATTGCCTACCTCGATGCGGCGGCCGAAGATGAGGTCGTCGTGGCTCCAGCTTCAGCGACCCTCGATGACGACGGGGCGTTCGTTGATAAACAACTCATCGTTCGTAAGGGCGGTAAGCCGACCGTTGTCCCAGTGAGTGAAATTCAGTACATGGCGGTATCGCCAAAGCAGATCGCTTCGATTGCAACCTCGCTGATTCCGTTCGTAGAGCATGACCAGGCCAAACGGGCAATGATGGGTTCGAACATGCAACGCCAGGCCGTGCCACTACTCCGTCCGGAGGCGCCGATCGTCGGGACTGGAATGGAAGGCGCCGCCGCGGTCAGTTCGGCCGCTGTGATCACTGCCCGGCGAGCTGGTACTGTTGCGTATGTGAGCGGTGATCAGATTGTCGTTGCGACGAAGGATCGGGACGGCAAAGAAGTCCAAGACCGCTATCACCTCGAGAAGTTTGTCCGCTCAAACCAAGCAACTTGCATCAACCAACGCCCGCTGGTTCAGTCTGGGCAGAAAGTAAGCAAAGGCGATGTGCTCGCTGATGGCACCTCGACCCAAGGCGGCGAACTGGCACTTGGCCAGAACGTCCTCGTTGCATACATGTCCTACAAAGGTCTGAACTACGAAGACGCCATCATTATTTCAGAGCGACTGGTTCGGGATGACCGGTTTACGTCAATTCACATCGAAAAATACTCAATTGAGATCCGCGATACCAAGCTTGGTCCGGAAATTATTACCCGGGACATTCCGAACGTTGGCGAAGAGGCACTTTCAAACCTCGATGAGCAGGGAATTGTCCGCGTCGGCGCCGAGGTCAGCGCTGGCGATATCCTTGTCGGTAAGATTTCGCCGAAGGGTGAAACGGAACTCTCTGCCGAGGAAAAACTCCTCCGGGCAATTTTCGGCGAGAAAGCCAAAGACGTGAAGGACACTTCGCTCCGCTTGCCCCACGGGGAACGAGGGAAGGTTGTCGACATCAAGATTTTTTCAAAAGACGCCGGCGACGAACTATCGTCTGGTGTGTACCAAGTGGTTGAGGTAGCAGTTGCCCAGCTCCGCCGGATTTCTATCGGTGACAAGCTCGCGGGCCGACACGGAAACAAGGGTGTTATCTCGGTCATTTTGCCGGAAGCCGAGATGCCGTACCTCCCTGACGGGACACCGGTCGACATTATCCTGAACCCACTCGGCGTCGTGAGCCGGATGAACCTCGGACAGATTCTAGAGACGCATCTCGGCTGGGCAGCGCATGAGCTCGGCTACACGATTGCCTCCCCAGTCTTCGATGGCATCAAAGAGGATGTGATTCAGGCAGAGCTCGAGAAGGCCAAATTGCCGCCAGATGGCAAAGTGCAACTCTACGACGGTCGGACCGGCGAACCGCTCGAGCAAACCACGACGGTTGGGTACAACTACGTTCTTAAGTTGATCCACTTAGTTGATGACAAGATGCACGCCCGATCGATTGGCCCGTACTCAATGGTGACCCAGCAACCCCTCGGCGGAAAGGCGCAGTTCGGGGGCCAGCGGTTCGGGGAAATGGAAGTGTGGGCACTTGAAGCGTACGGTGCCGCCCATACTCTTCAGGAGCTCCTGACCATCAAGTCGGACGACGTGATCGGCCGCAGCAAGGCATACGAGTCGATCATCCGCGGTGAAGAAATTCAGAAGCCATCGATTCCCGCTTCCTTCTACGTGTTAATCCGCGAGCTTCAAAGCCTTGGCCTCGACGTCGAGCTGCTTACGCCGCAAGGGGCGGTCATCAACCCGAACCAACCGGCGAAACGCCCACTTCCCGCGCCGAGCGATGATGAGCCCGAAGCCGATGGCGGGGAAGAGAATAAAGAGCCGAAACAAGACGCAGCAGAAGAGACGGAGGCGTAATGGCAACTACGACACCGAGAGGCAAGCGCACGAGCCCGTCAAACATCCGACTTTCCGATTTCGATGCCGTGCGGATTGCCGTCGCCAGCCCGGAGAAAATGCTCCAATGGTCCTATGGCGAGGTCCTAAAACCAGAAACAATCAACTACCGCACCCAGAAGCCAGAGCGGGACGGGTTGTTTGACGAGCGGATTTTCGGTCCGACCAAGGATTGGGAGTGCTACTGCGGCAAATATAAGAAGATCCGCTACAAGGGTGTGATTTGTGACAAGTGTGGCGTGGAGGTTACTCGCTCATCCGTCCGGCGTGAACGGATGGGGCACATTGAACTCGCTGCTTCCGTGGCCCACGTCTGGTACGTCCGGGGTGTGCCAAGCGTGCTCTCGCAGGTTCTCGATCTCTCAATCGCAGATATTGAGAAGGTCATCTACTTTGCCGGATTCATTGTTTTAGAAGTTGACGAAACCCTGCGCTCGGAGCTACTCGAGCAACTCGATCGGGAGTACGAAGAACTCGCCGAACAATCTGAGGACGAGTCGGCCAAGGCTGATCTCGAAGCAACCTACAAGACCACGAAGAGCGAACTGACTTCGCTTGCTCCTCATACTATTCTCTCAGAAGTCCGTTACCAGCAGCTCTCGCTCAAGTACGGCAATGTGATTCGCGTTGGCATCGGGGCGGAGTCCCTCTTGGAGATCCTGAAAACTGTCGATCTCAAGGCAATTATCAAAGATCTCAAAGCTAGGGTTGGCGAGGCCGGTGAGGCTACTCGCAAGAAGCTGTTGAAGCGCTTGCAGGTACTTACTGATTTGGTCGAAGCTGGAATTGATCCAGAATGGCTGATCCTCCAGCGTCTCCCGGTGATCCCCCCAGATCTCCGGCCCATGGTACAGCTCGACGGTGGCCGGTTCGCTGCTTCCGACTTGAACGATCTCTATCGTCGGGTCTTGAATCGGAACAACCGTTTGAAGAAACTCCTGGCGCAAGGTGCCCCTGAGGTCATTTGCCGCAACGAAAAACGCATGCTCCAGGAGGCAGTCGACGCCTTGATCGATAACTCGGCGCGGCGCAGTCGGGCCGTCAGTACTGGCGCGTCCCAGCGACGACTGCGCTCGCTCTCTGACATGCTTCGGGGCAAGCAGGGTCGGTTCCGTCAAAATCTTTTAGGCAAACGTGTTGACTACTCTGGCCGCTCAGTGATCGTGGTCGGTCCGGAACTCCAGCTCGACCAGTGCGGCTTGCCAAAGACAATGGCCCTAGAGCTCTTCAAGCCATTTGTCATTGGCCAACTCGTTCAAGAAGGCTACATTCAAAACGTCAAGAATGCTACCCGACTCATCGAGCGAGGTGAGCCGGAAGTTTGGGATGTTCTTGAGCGGGTCACGAAAGAGAAGTTCGTCCTCTTAAACCGGGCCCCGACGCTCCACCGTCTCGGTATCCAGGCATTCCGGCCGGTCCTCATCGAAGGGAAGGCAATACAGCTTCACCCGCTGGTCTGTTACGCCTACAACGCCGACTTCGACGGCGACCAGATGGCCGTCCATGTCCCACTGTCTGTTCAGTCGATGTGGGAGGCAGGTGAGATCATGCGCTCGTCAAACAACCTGCTCAAGCCGGCCTCAGGTGAGCCGGTGGTATCGCCACGGCTGGATATGGTCCTTGGCGCCTACTGGTTAACGAGCTTTGAAGACGGCGTCCGCGGCGAGGGGAAGGTGTTTTCAGGAAAGAATGAGGCAATTCTTGCCTACCATATGGGAGCATTGCATCCACGCGCCAAGGTGAAAGTGAAGATCAGCCTCCAGGAAGGCCAAGGGGCGGAACTCGTTGAGACTTCAGTCGGACGAATCCTTTTCAATAACGAGTTGCCGAAAGAGTTGCGCTTCCGAAACGACGCCATGGATGCTAAGGCGCTGAAGCGGGTTGTCCAAGAATCGTTTGACCAACTCGGACGTACTGAGACCGCTGCAATGGTCGACCGGATCAAACGACTCGGATTCGAACAGGCTCTCCTGTCTGGTATGACGTTCTCG
>CAZOUL010000035.1:0-7612 GCA_964583025.1 uncultured Candidatus Saccharibacteria bacterium | reverse complement strand
CGGCTTGGTAGACCTGGTTTCTGACCGTAATGGTGGGTTGCCGGCCGAAGACGGCATACTCAAGCATCGCCCGGTAGCCTTCCTCAGACGGACCTGGCACAAACTTGTAGGCAAGCCAGCGGTCTTTCTCAGCCACAGACATGGTTTTGCGGCCGTCATAGGAGGCCGGGTTCATGGTGGCGAAGAGGCGGAAGTTCGGGTGGACAGGCAGGTCCTCACCGCCGATCATCTCGCCTTCGTGTTCTTGGACGACGAGGCGCGGGTTGCGGCCAATCACCGTATTGAGACGGGCCCGGACATCAGATTCGGCGAGGTTGAACTCGTCAAGAATCAACCAGTGGCCCTCTTTCATTGCCCGGACCAGCGGGCCGTCTTGCCACCGCCATTCGGGTACCGCCAGGTTTTCGGCCTGGGCAATCTGTTGCGATTCGAGCAAGGTCAAGGCCCGGCCGTTGGCTTGGTCGAGGATTGCCTGGGAGCGCGGAGTGAGCGAGCCGCGCCGAGCCAGGAGTTCTTCGAAACGGGCAGCCAGCCGGCCGTCGTTCGGGACCGATTTGCCGATGAGATCGCTGGCGTCGGTCTCTGGGCCGATACTCATGGTTACCACCGGATTCCGGGTCAGATGGCCGAGGAACTCGATCGAGCTGGTTTTTGAGGCGGCTGTCTCCCCTTCCAGGAGACAGGGTTGGCGGCGGTTGACCGCGGCGGCAAGCCGCTCAATGGTTTCGGTTGTCCGCGCGTCAAGGGTGTAGAACCGGAAGTCATCAGCTGGCGGGACCAGCGGGAGGCCGGGCACGTTTCTTGGAACAACGGTCTCCAGGACTGTTACTTCGTGCTCCGTGACTTCAATTGCGGGTGTGTACCGGGGTTCACGTTCCCTCTGCTCGATCATCGGCGGCATGGCGGGCGTGGCCGGCTGGGCCGGAGCCGTAATCCCAGTGGATCCAAGTTCTGGTTGTTGTCGTTCAGTCGTGTTCATTTGTGTCCCCTTTCATTGGTGATGCGGCAGACGCTTGTGACGGTTTGGTTGAAAATTCTGGTGGGCGGTTGGTTCTGGAGGAAGACGAGTCGGGCAACTGGTCCCGGTCTGGTGCCTGAGCTGGACGGCCGGTGGCAGAGCATCGGCGTAATCTGCTTAATGAACTGATCGTCCAGGCGGCCGCGGACGAAAACCAGCTGGCCGGACAGTACGCCTTGGTGTACGAGCGAGGCGGCGAGTTCACTGCCGAGCTGATCGACATCAACCTCGAGAGCGTCAGACGGCAGCTCAAACTCAGCCGGCGCTTGATCGGCAGAGAAGATCCAGCCGATTGGCAGCGTGCCGGCACTAGCGGCCCGGCTGAGCATTTCTAGATACTGGTCGATCGTGAATTGTGTACGTTGGCTGGTCATTGGGAGCTCCTTGTTTCGCGGTACCGCTCTGGATGGCGGATGATGTCTTCGACGAGGTCGGCAAGGCGGGTGCTAATTTCTTTGACCCCGATATCGCCGATACCAGCTGGGAAGCAGTTGACTACCTGTTGGGTTCCTGGCCCGAGGCCGACGCCGACCACTCGCTGCTGGAGTCGTTGCGCCTCTTGGATTTCGTCTTTCGTACTGTAGATACAGTCAGGCCAGCCATCGGTGAGAACCAGGAGAAACTGCTCGGTGCCTCGCTGGTTGGCCAGGGTCCGTGAGGCCGTGGCGATTGCCGAGGCCATCCCAGTCCCGCCACCACCCTCGTTGGTGATCCTGCTCAGAACCTGCCTGGCCTGGGCGTTGAGCGTTTGGGAAAAATCTTTGTACTGGCGAGGCTTGCAATCAAACCCAATCACCTCGAAAGGGAGGTTGAGCCGGTTCAAGACCTCGGCCAAGAGCGTCAGGCCCCGGAACGTTTCGGTCATTCTTGACCCGCTCATCGATCCGGACTGGTCAACGACGATACTGAATGAATACTTCTCCGGACGTGAGATATCTGTGTGCTCAAAAATTCTTGGCGGCATAATGACGCCGGCGGAGCGCCGGGCTTTCCAGCGCTGGTACTGCTTCATGTTGACCCGCTTCCCTTGCTCTTTGAGGGAGGTGGTTACTCGCTTGTTCGGCCTGAGAATTTCTCGTAACCGACGGTAGAGTGGCCGGTCGTACTCGCGGACAGCGTCGTAGGCCTGGTCGTAGGGCGATCTAGTTTCGGCCAGCCGGGCAAGTTCCCGGTCAATGTCTTGGAGTTCATCGGGGCGGAGAATGTTCTGGAGCGGGTTTTGCTGTTCCGGTGTGGAAGCGGGGTTATTAGTCTGGCTGCGGGGCGTGTCCCGGCCAATCAGCCCGGCGTGCTCATCAACAAATTGACGTTCAATTTCCTGGAGCGCTTCCTCTGCCCGCTCAGTGCACTCTTGTTGGATCGTTTCGGGCACCCGGTCGTACAAGGAAGAAAGCGTTTCGCGCTGCGACTCGGGCAGCTGCTCGATCGTTCGGCCTGACATCGGTGTATTCGTCTGCGTACCGTTCTCTTGCTCGGCTGACCCGGCTGGTGCTTGTCTATTGGATTCTGTGTCGATCTCTTGGAGGATCTCTTCGAGTGCGGCCAAGAGCTCTACGGCGAGCTGTTGGCGAAGTTGACTTTCAGGATCGGCGAGTGACCTCAGTAATTCAGCCATCGCTTGGTAGTGGGTGTCGGTTGCGAGCAGCTCCTGGATGTGGGGCCAGACCGCCTGGTAGGTGTCGATGTAGCGTTGTTTCGAGCGCTCGATGACACTGTCTTCCGGAGCATTCTGGGGCGGCAGGGTGGCAGCAATGCGCTCCACTGCTTCCCGGACGGTTTCGTACCGGCCGGTGACTTCTTGGTCCAATGCCTCGAACTCTTCTGGTGTGTAGTACGGCGCGTAGGTAATCAATGAGTAGAGCTGGGCGAACTTGGGCGCACCATTGAGTTGCTCAGGGTTCGTTTGGCTCATCGAATCACGGCGGGCGGCTACCACCCACTCACCGGCGGCTGGGAACCGCACCCCCACCACCGCGTCGGTCGGCCGTTCCTCAACGGCTGCCATCAACCCGTGAAAACCCGGTGTTTCAAGCATTTCCTTGGGGACGAACCGGCCAAATCGTGAGATCGCGGCATGGCCGCCCTCGTGGGCAGCTTTGCCTTTGGCCACCTCTTCGCTTGATTCGAGGATGGTCGGCGGGATGTAGACGTACTCGCCGCTTTTCTCCCCGCTGACTGGGTGGCGAAATTCCCGGTAAAACCAGTCACGGTCAGGATCAATCCCGCTTGCGACCATCAGTGTCTGTTCGTGCCCGACGAGCTGGTTCCTCACCTCGAGACGTTGGTTGCCACTGACAAGGCGGACGATCGTTTCCAATTTGCCAAAGAGCTCCGGCATTGGCCGTTGCTCAGTCTGTTCTTGGGGAATTACAGGTTGTGGTTCTTGGGGGAAGCGTTGGTGCATATCGCCGGTTTATACCACAACCCCTCGTTTTGTCAATAACAACTGACAGTATAGACCCCTTCCTGATAAAGGTTCTACTGTACTAACCTGGTAACTTGCTTCAGAGAACAGGAGTAACCCTGACTGTTGTGTACAACTGACAGATTGGCAGAGTGAGCTCGTTCTCGTTTCCGGACTACGTTGAGAAGACTTGACAAAGATCCCGCCAGAGGCTTGACAAATCGGGCAATTCTGGTAAGATGTCCGCGTTCCCTGGAAGGGGATTTTTTTAATACAAAAAGATTCACCTCCCCGCTCTTCCTGTCACCAGGAGGAGCCCAGGGGGCCAGCAAGGCCTCCTGGAGCGCTCTAGATAACCTCTAGGGCACCCGGAGCGGGCATATCTGCTGCTTTGGGTCATCTGTAGCCTCGCCTAGAGAAGTCATCTTCTGGGGCTGCAGAGCGGCCGGCGAACCCCGGTTAATACCCGGTTATGTAGCCACCAGGGTATCTGGCGTAAAGGCGCCTCTTACCATGACGATGTTTGACCTGACTAGGAGGGTCAAGCAAGGCACCTTGCTCAGCGCAGGGATTGCCATTAACAATGTTCGCGAATTTGTCTCTGAGCGCCGGCTGATTGCCGTGTCGCTTCTTGGAAAAACCGCTGGGATCGCTGCCCTTGGTGTCTTGATTCCGATGCAGGGTGTATCGGTAGACGAGATTCAGCTTGTGCAGAATGAGCAGACCGCTCACGAGCAAGTGGCCCCGTCGCTCGTACTGAACACCACCTCGCTTGCCGAGATGGTGACGGAGCCGACTCGAACCACGCTCAGTACTACCAAGGTTGAGTCTCAGGCCCAGGCTGCTGCCCGGATTGCCAAGGAAGAGGAAGCAAAGAAGCGTCGGGTTGCTGAGGTCGCTACCGCCTCGACCCAAGCTTCCGCTCCCCGGGCCGATCTGCCGGCCGATGTCCCGTACGAGCAAAAGCGGGCGCTGGTTGAGCGCGCCGCCGCCGCCTATGGCATCGACCCGAATATTCTCGAGGCAGTCTGGCAAGTTGAGTCTGGGAAGCGTTGGTATACCCACGTTCGCTCGTACGCCGGCGCCCAGGGTCCCATGCAGTTTATACCTGGTACCTGGCGGGCCTATGCGGTCGACGGCAACGGTGACGGCGTGAAGGACGTCTACAATGCCGAGGACGCGGTCTTTGCCGCTGCCAACTACCTGGCAGCCAACGGTGCCGCCCACGATGTTGACCACGCGCTTTTCCGGTACAACCACGCCCAGTGGTACGTCAACAAGGTCAAAGCAGTCGCGAATAACATTTAAATGAGAAAGAACGAAACCCCCGAGCAACGGGGGTTTCGTGTGTTGAGTCCTTACGAGGGGAAGTTTGCCTCGGCGTCATTTGGAGGTTGGCTCTCCCCTGACCCGGGCGGCGGGGCCGTCTCGTGGCTTACCGCAACATCGGGCGGTACCACCTCGAACCAAGTCTGGCCTCGCAGCAGCTTGACCGGCGCACCGCTTGTATCAACGAGTTCGAGCATTGATCCGGCTGTGGGTTTTCTCCAGGTCCCATTGATCACTTGTCCGTTCTGGAAGATAAGCGCTTTTCCTTCCCCTTCCGTGGTCATGAACCACTCCCCTTTTCCGTGATTGGTGCTCCCATCATAGCGACGATTGACGGTGAGCACGACCACGTTCCGGCTATTGAGTTGTTGTCCACTTGATCGGTCAATATGAGCGCGGCCGGCCATTTCACGGTCGTATGCATTACGTTCGCGGACGTATATCCAGTTCACCTGGTAAGTCGGAGAAGAGAAATTGATCGTCACGGAGCCGCTGGCTGGTCGTTCGTTCAGTGCCAGTTCATTGGCGAACGTGAGCGGAGCAACTGATGCTTCCAGCCCGGCTCCTTTCTTTTCCGCGAAGCTGTAGAGGTCGCTGGTTGAGGTGAAGAGGGTGTGCTCACTCGCCACGCCCGCCCGCGGCTCCCGGTGAAAATAACCAGAGGTGTGCGGCAAGTCAGTCACTTCATCGGTGCTACTGAGACGGGCGAGGGCTGCTTGTGAACCGCCGGCATGGGCATAGAGTGCCCGGTAGCCAGAGGCCCAGCTCACGAAGTAGGGGCGGGCCGATCGGACCGGGCCAATTTTCTCAGCGTCGTGCGGACTGTAGATTGCCATGAACCGAGTGATTCCCCCTTCAACGATCACTTCCCAAACATGGCTCGCTTCTGCCAGTCCTGCCTGCGGCCTTGCTTCAGGATGGTTTTCTACCATCACGGCGAGCGGTCGGCGGTTCACCAGTGCTTCGACAGTTTCCGTGCCGTCGAGAGTTGAGAAGAACGTTGGAGGTGGTTCGACGATTTCAACGGTGTCAATGCCTGATTGGGTTTCGTTTGTGTTCGATTCTGTCGGTTCGTCTTCGTTCCAGTAGCGACTGGCCGCCATGACGCCTGCGGCAGCAAGTACCACAAAGAAACACGCAATCCAGATTAGGCGCTTACCTTGGGGCGAGGAGAGAAAGCGGCGCAGGCGCTGTCCTCGAGATTCAAGTGGATGAGTCATTGGTACTGCTTACCTGGCCGATTTTTGGAGCCACTGCCATGTCAGCGCAACCGCGGCACCGGTTCCCACAAGCATCACCACGAACTGGACTAGGCCGCCAATGAACGGGATGAGACTAGCCACCGAGAGTACGACTGCGCCAACTAGGAGGCTTAAGAGCGGGTGCCATTGTTTCTTGCCAAGGAGGTCACCAAGCCAGAGTTGGCTTACCACGCTGCCTACCACCGCAAGTACCCCGAAGGTACAGACGAGCAGGACGGCAAGCGGAATCGTAAGAATCAGTGAGAGCAGCAGGAGGAGGGCTGGGAAGAAGAGTAGGAAGGTCAGGATGCCGGCAAGGAACGATTGTCCGGGCTTGGCATAGGCGTGGTTGCGCAGGGTTGCAGTGAGTTTAGGCAAGAGGAGTACGAAGAAAAGTCCAAGAACCAGGGTCATTGCGATCGAGAAAAGCTTGGCGCCGATATCAAAGGCCCTAGTATCGGCTGATCCAGCCCAACGGTTCTGGTAGTCCGGATCTTGGGTAACCGTGACGGCGCCGCCAATGGTTGCGCCAGCTGCTGGCTGGAACTCGCTGCCAGAGGTACCGGTCACATCACCAGCAACGGTGGCCCCATCTTCTACGAGGAGTGACCCTGTGCTCACATCAACATTGCCACCAACTGAACCAAGGATCGTGACCGTGCCCCCTGCGGCTCGTACGCTACCGTCGACGTGACCCGCCACCTCGACAGTTCCTGCAAAAGCTAAGATATCTCCTGTGACCGTTGCATCCTCGGCAATGAGTACTGAAGCGCCGGCAGCGATGACGTTGCCGGTAACGTTGCCGTTGATGCGCACGTCCTGGCCAGCGGCAATCACATCTCCGCCGACAGCGTCATCAATACTGATAACCTGGCCGGCGACGATGGCATTCCGAGTCACCGTGCCGCGGATGTCAACCCGCTGCCCAGCAGTGATGAGCGTGTCTTCGATGGTGCGATTTGCCTCAATCCGACTATTCCCACTGTCGGTTGACTCCACAATCTCGACTGCGCGAGTGTTCGGAGCGCTTCCCAGGAGGAGGATGAGGGCGCATCCGGCGATGGTAAATATTCGCTTCATGCGTACTCCTTTCTGGGCTAGTATATCACTCCTTGGGAAATACGGGCCGGAAGAGCCGGCGCTCGAGCGAACGAATCAAGGAAATGACCCATCGTTCTGGCCGAGGAACGGGATGGATGAGTAGGCTCTTCATACCGGCGAGCTTCGCGGCAGCAATATCAGTTGAGAGCAAGTCGCCAATCACAAGAACACGGCTCGGTGGGACGCCGATCAGGTGCGCTGCCCGACGCAAGGCGTGAGGGAAGGGCTTAATGAGCCAACCGGTGGTGAACGCCTGGACAGCCAGCCGCTGGGCCTCACGCCTCATCCGCCGGCTCCAGCCAAAGAGGTTGAGTTTATTCGAGACGATCACGACGTGTTTCGGGCCAAACTCTCGCATCAGGCGGATGACGATTTGTTCCCTGTCCTTTTCGATCGCCTCGCTCGAGCTTGCAATCAAGGTATTATCGAAGTCGAGGATCACCGCCTGAATGCCACCACGCTTGAGTGCAGTGATATCAAGATTCTTGAGATCGCTCACGTACCAATCAGGAAGGATCC
>CAZOUL010000034.1:0-7732 GCA_964583025.1 uncultured Candidatus Saccharibacteria bacterium | reverse complement strand
CTAGTTAAATACCTGGCTTTTTCGTCGCGGCTAGAGAAGTAGGCAACATACAATTTTTCGAGAAGATTTAAGAATTTATGCTCAATGCGTTGACCAATCGTATAGCGGGAAGTTTTGGGGAGATGTTGGACGATCGTCAGCCACATCAAGTAAGCATCTTTGATGCTCTGGAGGATCGTCGCTCGTTCTGGGGGGGGTAATTCTAGGGTTCATGTTCAGTACCAGGATATCATTTCAGTTGAAAACCTTTTAGGTTCTTGGCAAGAATTTTTACGAGGAAAGCGGAAACGGTCTGACGTAGCTGAGTTTGCTTTGCATCTGGGTGACAATGTCATAGAGCTTCATCGTGAATTGGCTGTTAAGGATTATCGACATGATAGCTACGAGCCCTTTAAGATCTGCGACCCGAAACCGAGGCAGATCCACAAAGCATCGGTTCGGGACAGGCTCGTACACCACGCGATTTACCGGACGCTGTACCCGTACTTTGACCGTTATTTTATTCACGACTCGTATTCTTGCCGAAAAGGGAAGGGCACTCATCGGGCGATCAACCGGTTTCGGCAGTTCGGTCGGCAGGTGTCGCGCAACAACACCCGGACGTGCTGGGTCTTGCAGTGCGATATCCGGAGGTTCTTCGCAAGTATTGACCACGAGATACTACTTCGCATCTTACGACGGCACATTGTGGACGAGGACGTACTCTGGCTCCTCGGTGAAGTGATCCAGAGCTTTGATACCCAGGGAAGAGCTGGGATCGGCTTGCCGCTCGGCAATCTCACCAGCCAATTGTTGGTCAATGTCTATATGAATCAATTCGACCAATGGATGAAACGGAGAGTGAAGGCAAAGTATTATATTCGTTACGCGGACGACTTTGTAATCCTTCATGAGAGTCGTGCCTACCTCGGAACGCTCATTCCGAAGATCGCCCACTTTCTGGGTCGCGAGCTCTGTTTGTCGTTACATCCGAAGAAGCTGACCGTCAGAACATTGGCATCGGGGATCGATTTCCTTGGCTGGGTCCACTTCCCGCATCATCGGGTGCTGCGGACCTGTACCAAACGGCGGATGCTGAAACGGGTGCGATTATCGGACAGCGAGCAGAGTAGGCAGTCATACGTAGGATTACTGAGCCATGGCAACGCGTATCAGTTGGCGAGAGTGATCGAGCGACTATGAACGAGTTTTTGCCGCCCGGGCAAATTCAGAAAATAGCGGGTGAGGGGAGAGCGGGCGAGACTTGAACTCAGGGTGGAATTGGGTGCCTACGAAGAACGGGTGGATCGAGCGGGGGAGCTCAATAATTTCAACGAGCCGCTTATCTGGCGACTCCCCCGAAAACACCAAACCGCTCTCCCCTATCTTAGCCCGGTAGGCATTGTTGAACTCATAGCGGTGCCGATGTCGCTCATGGATGGTCGTAGTGCCGTAGGCATGCGCAACCACACTCCCCTTCTTCAGTGTGGCCGGAAACGTTCCCAAACGCATCGTGCCACCGTAATCCTTTTTGAGAAGTTTCTTTTCTTGCTCAGGCATAACGTGGATGACCGGGTGTTTGGCTTTTGGGTCAACCTCAGTCGTGTTCGCGTTCACAATGCCGGTGACGTGACGGGCGTACTCAATGCAGGCAAGCTGCATACCGTAGCAGAGACCCAGATAAGGAATCCCTTGTTCACGGGCATACCGAATGGCGGCGATAATGCCTTCAATCCCCCGGGTGCCGAAGCCGCCAGGGACGATGATGCCGTCGAACTGGCGAAGTTCCTCGACGCGAAGCGGCTCTTGCTCGTAGACCTCAGAATCGAGCCAGGTAAATTCCGGCCGCGCATTGTTGGCCCAGGCGCCGTGCTTGGCCGCCTCGATCACGGAGATATAGGAATCGGCAAGGGTGAACTGGCCGGTGCCGAAGTACTTGCCGACGACGGCGATACGAATGGCGTTCGGGGCGGCGTCAATCCGCGCAAGGAGCGACCGCCACTCGGAAAGGTCAGGCGTGCCTGATGGCAAGCCGAGTTTCTCCAAGAGCTTATCGGTGAAACCTTCGCGCTCGAACCGAAGTGGGACTTGGTAGATATTGTCGACGTCTGGCGCAGAAATCGCAGCATCTTTTGCAATGTTGCAGAACGTGGCGAGCCGCTCCCGGCGGGGTTTGTCGAGCGCTTGCTCGGAGCGAGCCACGATAAAATCGGCTTGGATCCCGACGGCATTCAGGGATCGGGCGGCGTGTTGGGTCGGTTTGGTTTTCATCTCGCCGACCATCTTTGGGATCGGTAAGTAGCTCACCAGTACCACCAGCACATCATCCGGCGTTTCGAGCTTCATCATCCGGGCGGCTTCTAAAAACAGAATGTTCTCGTACTCCCCGACCGTTCCGCCGATCTCGACGACCGTGATGTCGGCGTTATTGGTGGTTGCGGCTCGCTTAATTCGGGCAATGACTTCCTGGGGGATGTGTGGCACGACTTGGACGCACTTCCCGTCGTATTCCAAGTTGCGTTCCCGCTGGATTACCGACTGGTAGACCCGGCCGGTCGTCATGTAGTTCGTTGAGGTGATATCGGTGTTTAAGAACCGCTCGTAGTTCCCAATATCCTGATCGGTCTCGTCTTTGTCGTCGGTGACAAAGACTTCGCCGTGCTCCGTTGGGTTCATGGTTCCGGCGTCCACGTTGATGTACGGGTCGACCTTCATGGCTGTAACCCGGTATCCCCGGCTTTGGAGAAGTTTTCCGATCGAGGCGGTGACCACCCCTTTGCCGACCGAACTCATCACTCCACCAACGACGAAAATGTACTTCCGTGTGCGTCTCACGACCCTCCTTTGCAATAAAAAATGGCACCCCACAAACAAGAGAATCCAGTGCCCCTCTCACCGTAGCGCACCGTTGTCTCGGGCTCAAGCCGCTGGTACGCTTTTCCAATCAGGAAAGGAAGGAGTGTGCGTATGAAATCGGTGGCAGCAGGTATGTTTAAAGCGTACGACATCCGGGGCATCTACCCGGAGGAAATAAACGCAGACATCATCTACGCGATTGGCCAAGCGTACGCCCAGCTTTTTTCTCCTCAGACCGTCGTCGTCGGCCACGACGTCAGGACCAGTGGACCGGAGCTCTACAAGTCACTCATCAAGGGTTTGGTCGACGCAGGGGTCAACGTGGTCACGATCGGGGGCATATCCACAGAGATGCTCTACTTCGCCGTCGGCCAGTTTGGCTATGACGGCGGATTAACCGTGACCGCTTCCCATAATCCAGCTGAGTACAACGGGCTGAAAATGGTTCGTGCCGGTGCTGAGCCAGTGACGGGTGAGACCGGGGTCTATGCAATCCGTGATCTCGTTCCCGAGCTCCTCGCCGCGCCAATCAAGAAGGTGCCGGGATCAGTGACCGAACGAGACGTTTTTGACGAGTACCGCAGTTTCTTGTTTACACTCGTGGATCCCGAATCGTTCCGCCCTCTCACGGTCGTCGCCAATGCTAATTTTGGCTTCCAAGGGAAGTTTGCCGAACGGATCTTAGAAGGCACACCGGTGAAGCTCTCTCTCTTAAACGGCGAACCAGACGGCACATTCCCCAAGGGGCGGCCGGACCCATTCGTTCCTGAGAATCGGGCTGAGTTCGTTGCAAAGATCCAGGCTGAAGCCCCTGATTTCGGGGTGGCTTGGGATGCCGATGCCGACCGCTGCTTCTTTGCGACCGGCGAAGGAACGTTTCTCGAGGCCTACTACATGAACGCCATTCTCGCCCAGGCGCTTCTTGCCGAGCACCCCGGTGAGAAAATCATCTACGACGTCCGCTATACCTGGGCGATTATCGACGCGGTAAAAGATGTGGGGGGTATTCCGATCCAATCTCGAGTCGGCCACTCGTACATTAAAGAAGCGATGCGAGAACACGGCGCACTGTTTTGCGGGGAGTCAAGCGGCCACTACTACTTCCGCGATTTCTTCTACTCTGATACCGGAATGCTGCCATTCTTACTCGTGATCAAATTGCTCTCGGAGTCAGGGAAAACGCTCGAAGAGTTCGCCCGTCCGCTCTTGGATCGCTATGTCGTTTCAGGTGAGATTAATCGCGAGGTGGGGAGCGTCGAGGCAGTGCTTGGCCGGATCAAGTCCGCTTTTGCAGATGCGACCGTTATCGACGAGACCGATCGGCTGAGCATTGAGTACGGCCGTGACTGGCGGGCCAATATTCGGACCTCTAATACCGAACCGCTCCTTCGCTTGAACGTTGAGGCAAGCTCCCAAGAGCTTATGGAAGAGAGGCGCGATCAGATCCTAGCTCTCATTGAGAGCTAGTTGACGACGAAGCCGACTTTTTTCTTTGCCTCTAAGAGAGTTTGTTCCGCGAGTGGCCGGGCGCGCTTAGCGCCATCATGGAGCGTGGCAAGAAGCGAAGCTTCGTCAGCGATGAGCTCAGCGTACTTGGTTTGAACCGGCTCGAGGAAGGCGATGACTGCCTCGGCCAGATCGTTCTTGAACTCGGCGTAGCCCCTGCCAGCGTAGGTGGCTGCGACCTGCTCCGGCGTTTGGTCAGTAACCCCGGCAAAGATGGTCAGGAGGTTTTTTAAGGCAGGTTTCTCATCAGAAAGTTCAATCTCGTTACCAGAGTCGGTGACCGCCTTCTTTATCTTCTGCTGAATTGTTTCCGTCTCATCTGTGAGGGCGATGTAGTTGTAGGCGGACGTGGCCGATTTGCTCATCTTCTTGGCGGGGTCATCGAGTCCCATGACCCGGGCGCCCTGGCCGGGCAGCAGGACTTCTGGAATCGTGAATGTCTCACCGAACCGTTGGTTGAACCGTTTCGCCAAATCTCGGGCCAGTTCAACGTGCTGGACCTGGTCCTCCCCTACTGGTACGTGACTGGCCTGATAGATCAAGATGTCGGCAGCCATGAGGATTGGGTAGCTGTAGAGACCCAGACCGCTATTTCCCCGCTCTGCTCCCCGACCCTTTTCTTTGAACTGGGTCATCCGGTCGAGTTCGCCCATCGTCGCAAGGGTCGTCAGGATCCAGCAGAGCTCAGCATGTTCTGGGAGCTGTGATTGGACGAAGAGGATTGCCTTGTCCGGATTAAGGCCAAGGGCGAGGTAGAGGGCGGCAACGTGGAGGGTGTTTTTTCTGAGCTCGGCGGGATCTTGCGGAACCGTGATTGCGTGGAGATCTACGATCGAGTAGATCGCTTCGCTTGCTGTCTCTTGAAGGGCGATGTGTTGCTTGATTGCGCCGAGATAGTTGCCGAGATGAACGTAGCCAGACGCCTGGACGCCGGAGAGGACGCGCATGGGACTCCTTTATTGTGGCCCTAGTCTAGCAGCCTGAGAGTGCTACAATCAACAGAAGTATGACACCTTTTGAGCGGGCTACCCTTGTGCCGCTGGTGTTCTTTGACCTCTTCGACCGCCCAGTTCCTAGACAGCACCTACTCCCTGTTGTCTATGAAGCAGCGCTCACTGAAGAGGAATTAGATCGGACACTCGACCAGCTTGAGTCAGCGCGGATTATCAAGCGCAAGCATGGGTACGTCTATCTTGCCGACCGTAAGGGGTTGGTCGCCAACGCATCACTGCGTTGGGAGTACTCCCTTGGTCTCTGGCGAGATGCCCAGTCGATCCTCCGTCATTTTGCGAGTATTCCCTTTCTGCGGATGGCTGCTGTCGTGAACTCGCTCTCATTTTGGAATGCCGGTCCTGATTCCGATATCGATCTTTTAGTTGTGGCTGAGCCAGGCTATCTTCCCACGGTGCGTGATCACATCAATCTCTTTCTGACGGCGCGCAATCGCCGTAACACCCGACCCCCGAAGCGGGGCAAGGTCGCAGTCGACATCCTGTTGACGTCGCGCAAGCTGAGCATCGAGGAGTTCGCGCTTCCCGGCCGGGATATTTACTTTGATTTTTGGGCTGCCCACGTAAGCCCGGTGATAACCGTGGATGCTACCTACGACCAGTTTGTCTCGGCCAATAAGTGGGTAGCTCGGAAGTTTCCAGGTACACTTCCTCGCGTGGGCCATGTCTTGCCGATTGCTTCGAGCCGCAGGCATTCTCAAGTTCGACTCGAATCATGGTATCGGGGTTCTATTGGCAGTAGGATTCAACGGTACCTTGCCGCGGCTCACTTGAGGCGGATGCGGCGGTACGAAGAGCGAGTTCGGGATCAGGGAGCGGTAGTCGTCTCAGAGGATGTGATGCGGTTCAATATCCCTGATCGTCGCCAAGAATACCAAGAAAAGTTCGAGGATCGATGGCACGCCGTCACCGGATCACCCTGGTCGTAGCGAATTTCCCACCCAACGTGGTTGGCGGGGCCGAGGTGAATGCCCAGCTGCTTGCTGAATACTTGACGAGCCAGGGGCACGAGGTGACGGTAGTAACCGGTGCTGGAGTGATCCCTCGGACAGCGGCGTACCGGATTATTTCAACACCCGAGCTTCGACCCCGACCGAGCTTGATATACGAGCGTTGGTGGGCAAAACGGACCGCTCAGCGCTTGGCCAGCGTACTCCCGCGGGATTCGATCACACATAGCTTCGATGTGCTTTCACGAGCGGTGGTAGCTGAAGCTGGCGCCTCGCACACCGTCGCAACAATTCAGGATGTGTCGCCGGTGTGCGGGAGTATTAACCGATTGTGGACCGATGGCTCGCTCTGTCCGGGTTGCTCACCGACTAATCTGGTGAAACACTGCCTGACAACCAACCAGCACCGCGGCCTAGGTCGAGCAGCCAGGATTGCTCGCTATCACCTTGCTTTGCCTTATCGGACCGAGCTTCTCACTCGCTACACCGCTCTCACAACCGTTTCTGACTTTCTCAAAGTCTACCTGAAGCTTGAGCGGGCTGAAGTAATTCCTGATCTCCTCCTTGCCACGAAATATGCGCAGCACCTTGAGCGAATTGAGGCACCCACAATTATTTGTATTGGGCGGCTGGCATTCGACAAGGGCACGGACCTTGTACTTCGTGCGCTCAAGCACTTGCCAGGGTATCTGGCTCGGTTTATTGGGAGTGGTGACCATCAAGAGTGGCGAGCTGTTGCTGAGCGTGAGGGTGTCGTTGACAGAGTTGAGTTTATCGGTGCTGTGCCAACTCATTCGATTGGCGATTGGTATCATCGAGGCGATGTGGTCGTCCTTGCCTCTCGCTCTCCCGAAGCGTCGAGCCGGACGGTACTTGAGGCGATGAGCCTCGGCAAGGCCGTGGTCGCCCCAAACTATGCCGGGCCGAGGGAACTCATAACCCACGGTTCAACCGGCCGGTTATTTGAGCGTGGAAACGCCGAATCTCTCGCGACAACAATTGAGCAAGCGTACCAGGAACGCCGCTCGCTCGGCAGCCGGGCGCAGGCTGCAAGCGAGCGCTACCATCCAGACGCCGTGGGGCCAAAATACGTTCGGTTGTATGATAAAATTCTGTCTTGACAAGGGCGTAGCCGCTTCATATAGTAATGAGTGGCGGTGATGGTTTCCCCCTTACCTCACCGCCACCTCTCACATTAATTGCACGTTCGTAAAAGGATGGCTCTTTCTTACTATTCCGTTACGGGATACCAGGGAAGAGCTTCCCTCTTGTAGGAGGGAGTAATCATCGCATGAGCGAGGAGGTGCGTATGGCTACCAGTATTCGTCCTCTCGGCGATCGGGTGCTCGTTCAACTGCTCCCAGCCGAGGAAATGACTAAGGCCGGAATTATCATTCCGGACACCGCCAAAGACGCGTCGCAGCAAGCGAA
>CAZOUL010000033.1:0-7757 GCA_964583025.1 uncultured Candidatus Saccharibacteria bacterium | reverse complement strand
TGGTTTTGTTCTTTGAATCGTCAACGGTGCTTGTGTGTTTTACGTCAACCGAGATACCACCATCACGAGCATCAACCGAGGCATTGTCGCCGCGAACTTCAACGTCAACGTGACGTGTTTCCGTCGTCTTAGCGCGTGAGTCAGAAGACTGAGCCGTTGCGCCAGCCAACTCCTCATCCTGCTCCGAGAGGCTAACTGCTGCCTCAGTGTTTTCTGTCTGGGTAGGTTCTGCGTCCTTCGAGTGATCCACATGCTGTTCGAGCTTTGCCTGTGGCAACACAAAACCATTCTCGTTCGTGAACGATCCGGAAGGCGCTTCAAAAAACGAAGTGGTTGCATTCAGGCTTGGTCCAGAGTTAGTAGCTGAGGCCACGCCAATCAAGCCGAGGCCGAGCAAGCCAGCAGTCCAGAGAGCAAGAACCTGTGGACGAGAGAACATATGATTCATGGGTGACTCCTTCCACCCCTTTACACATTCACTGTACACGCTCGTCAATCAAATGCAAGCTCTGCAGCCTGGGCCTTGAGGCAAAAAACTATCCCTCGCATGAGGGATAGTGAATTATTGCTTCGCGGTTTCTTGGTCGTGCTTGGCCTTCGCTTCGGCAACTTTGGCTTCTGCCTCAGCCTCCTGCTGCTTCTCGGCCTGTTCACGTGCCTTCGCTTCGGCCTCCTGGGCAGCCTTAATCGCTTCTTCCTCTTCCTGTGCCGCTGCCTCTTCAAATACTACATACTCAGAAAGCTCGGCAGTAGCCTTACGCTTCAGTTGCTTGGCGGTAAGCGTCCGCAAGTAATACGGGCGTGATTGGCGTAAGCGTAGCTCTCGGATCTTCTCTACTTTCGTAATCGCAGGGAGATGAAGGGGGAATGTTCGCTCAATTCCGACACCCCCACCGGTCCGACGAACCGTAAACGTCGCGTCCATGCCGACGCCACCGCGAACACGGATCACGATGCCTTCAAATACCTGAATCCGCTCCTTGCTACCTTCCTTCACCTTCTCATGGACCCGAATCACATCGCCCGCCCGGAGAACCGGAACGTTCTTCTTCTGGTGCTTCGTAGTCACGTGTTGAATGAGACGGGCATCCATCTTAGGCCTCGGTTGGTTCGACGTGAACAAGTTGGGCTGGCTCAAGCTTGCCGGCAAAATTCCGACGCTGCTTTTTCTGAAATCGAACCTTCCCAGCGACAAGCGAGATAAGAGTATCATCGCCTGCTCGCTTCACGTTCGTACCCGGGTGGTACTTGGTGCCTCGCTGGCGAATCAGAACCTCGCCCGCATTGACGACTTGGCCGCCAAAACGCTTCACGCCCAATCGCTTGGACTCTGAATCGCGGCCGAGCCGAGTTGAACCTGCAGCTTTCTTATGAGCCATGGCTAGCTTCCCTGTCGCTTACACACAGCGATCTCTCTGCCAATAAACGAGTCCGGGCGTGCAACCCGAACCGAATCGACGAGATCATACCCGTTCACCCGCAAGCTGTCAACGAGACGCGGCAGCAACGAATCACGGCCAATCGTTGGGAAAACTGCCACGAGTCCGCCGTACCGGGTAAGTAGCACACTCCCCCGGGCAAAAAGCGACTGGTACAACGGCATAAGTTCGATGAAAATCGCCTCTGCCTGCTCGGCCGTTGGGGCTCGGCGCTGCGGTGGCCCTAGGTATGGCTCTGTGACAATCACATCGATGCTTGCCGGAGTGAGCGAAGAAGGAAGAGAGTTCGTCGTCACGTCGGCGACAAAGACACGGCTGGTGTCGACATTCACTGAGTAGCGCTCACCCAGCCAACGGAGGTTTTCTTGGGTTGCAGATACTGCCGCAGCATCACGATCGGATGCCAGGACTCGAGCTCCGACAAGCACCCCTTCTAGCACAATCCGGCCGGTCCCGCAGCACGGATCGTAGAGCACCGGGGCGATCTCGGGCGTGAGACCTAGGCCAATGTTGACCATCATCCGCGCTAACTTTGTAGGCAGCATTCCTCGGCGAGGATCGGCAACGGGCAGATGCCGATCACGCGCGGTAAACGCGTCGATGTCTTGGGTCGCAAGTATCTCTACGACCACAATAGATCGCTCAACCTCGACGATAAGCACCTCAAGATCTTTTTGGAGACCCTTCGACTGAGCATCAGACAGCAATGAACCTTGTGTGGGGGCGACAAACCGGCGGATTGTGGCCGACTGGCGCTTCACCGCTTTACCGAGCACGTGCGCGGGCAACGTAGAACTGAAAGACGAAATCCCGATGACTCGACGGCCCTCTGCTAATGATTCGAGGGCTGGCACAACCAAATCAACCGACGGGCGAGCAATTCGGTCGCGGACCACACCAAACTTCCGTGCCCCGCCAAGGGAGAAAAACCACGATTTCTCGGGAAGACGAGATGCTTTGACGAGGGCGATGTCGCCTGCTAGCGTACAGTCGATGGCAGCGATTCCAGCCCGCTCGAGTGTTGCCTCGAGCTCAAGGCGAGAGAGCTCTGGCGAACGCCCGAGGACTACCGCGACATCGACCGCGGACGAAGGAGGACGGTGAGTTTCGTTCACTTGCACATGCATAGCCACTACTCGCTTTTGGACGGGCTCTCTAAGATTGACCAACTCGTCGCTCGCGCAAAGGAATTCAATATGCCCGCCATGGCCCTCACGGACCACGGCGTCATGTACGGAGCGATCGAATTCTATCAGAAAGCGACTGAGGCCGGCATCAAACCGATTCTTGGCGTGGAAGCCTACATTGCCAGACGGACAATGCACGACCGTGAAGCCAGGCTCGACAGCCGACCCTATCACCTCACCTTGCTGGCTCGAAACGAAACAGGCTACAAGAACCTCCTGAAGCTCGTCTCCGCCTCCCACCTCGAGGGGTTTTACTACAAACCCCGCATGGACAAGGAGATTCTCGCTCAACATGCCGAGGGTATCACTGTCCTGACGGGATGTCTGAACTCCGAACTCTCTCGACTCATCCTCGACAACCAGATGGGCGCTGCTGAGGAGCTGATCACCTACTATCTCGACCACTTCGGCCGCGAGAACGTGTTCTTAGAAATCCAAGACCACCCAGCGCTCAAAGATCAGATCACGGTCAACGGGGCCATCACCGAACTCTCCAAGAAACTCCTTGTGCCGATGGCGGCGACTGGCGATAGCCACTACCTGTCACACGACGACCAGGATGCCCACGAGGTCCTCTTGGCGGTCTCAACCGGGAAAGATGTTGATGACGCCGAACGGATGACCTTGAAAGATGTCGACCTGTCGGTTGCCACGCCGGAGGAAATGCGCACCCGCTTTGCCGGCTTCGAGGAAGCAGTCGAAAACACCCTGCGGGTTGCCGAAAATGTCAACTTGACCTTCGACCTCGGCAAAAACATTTTGCCAAAATTCCCGCTACCGAAAGAGGCGACGGATCCTCAGGCCTACTTTGAGGAACTCGCATGGAAGGGTCATCGGGAGCGGTATAGCGAAGATAACGCCGAAGCGAAAGAACGTCTGGAATTCGAACTCGGCGTTATAAAAAATATGGGGTTTGCCGACTACTTTTTGATTGTCTCGGACTTTGTCGCCTGGGCGAAATCGCAGGGTATTGTGGTTGGTCCGGGCCGTGGCTCGGCCGCCGGATCGATCACTGCCTACTGCCTCGGCATTACCGGTCTTGATCCCTTGAGATACGGCCTGCTCTTTGAGCGCTTCTTAAATCCCGACCGCATCTCCATGCCGGACATCGATATCGACTTCGCCGACGACCGGAGAGACGAGGTCCTTCGATACGTCCAAGAAAAGTACGGCGAAAGCCAAGTTGGCCAGATCATCACGTTTGGGACGATGGCGGCACGAGGCTCAATCCGCGACGTCGCTCGCTCACTCGGCATGAGTTTCGCCGACGGCGACCGAATTGCCAAGCTGATCCCAGGCAAACCTGGCACGACCCTCAAGGGCGCGCTTGAGCAGGTGAAAGAACTGAAACAGATCTACGACAACGAACCCGAAATGAAACGACTCATTGACATGGCGATGAAGCTCGAGGGTGTCGCTCGGCATGCTTCGACCCATGCCTGCGGCGTCATCGTGGCTGACAAACCTCTCACCGAGTACGTCCCGCTCACGACCAACCAAAAAGGGCCGATGAAGGCACTCACGCAGTTCGGCATGGTTGACTGCGAAACGGTCGGCCTCCTCAAGATGGATTTCCTTGGCCTCTCGAACCTCACCATTATTAAGAACGCCCTCCGAATCATCAGGAAGCGCCACGGGGTAGACGTCGATATAGACTCCTTGCCGCTTGACGACCGGCTGACCTATGAACTCCTCTCCCGCGCGGAAACCACCGGGGTCTTCCAGTTGGAATCTGACGGAATGAAGCGATACCTCAAAGAGCTGAAGCCGTCGCAGTTTGAAGACATTATCGCGATGTGCGCGCTCTACCGGCCCGGGCCGATGGAATTTATTCCCGACTTCATTGCCCGCAAACACGGCCGCAAAGAGGTGCGCTACATCCATCCAAGCGTTGAAGATATTCTGAAACCGACTTACGGGGTGATGGTGTACCAGGAGCAGATGATGAGTATGTCTCGCATTCTTGCTGGTTTCAGCCGTGGCGAGGCCGACACACTCCGTAAAGGCGTGGCAAAGAAAATTAAGAAAGTTCTCGATAAAATCGAGCCTCAGTTCATCGAGGGCTGCGAGAAGGTCGGATCGATTACCCGCGACCAAGCCAAGGAACTCTGGTCGGAGTGGCTCGCCTGGGCAAAGTACGGATTCAATAAGAGCCACGCTGCCTGCTACGCCTTGGTCGCATACCAAACTGCGTACCTCAAGGCCCACTACCCGGCTGAGTTCATGGCGGCGCTCATGACCTCGGACATCCACAACCTCGACCGCATCAAAATTGAGATCAACGAAGCCGAACACATGGGCCTCAGGGTGTTGCCCCCGGCAGTGAATGAATCATTCGTTGAATTCGGCGTCGTGAGCGACGGCAAGGAGATCCGCTTTGGCTTGGCTGCGATTAAAAACATCGGCGAGGCGGTTGCAGAAAAAATTATGGAAGAACGAAAAGCAAACGGTGCCTACCAATCGCTCGAGGACTTCTGTTCACGGCTCGGCCCGTCGGTCTTAAACCGGAAGGTTCTCGAAGCACTCGCGATGAGCGGGGCGCTCGACGACCTGGGTGAGCGCCAGCAGATCCTCGACAACCTCGACATGATCCTCAAGTTTATGCAGGCAGTTGAAAAAGAGCGGACAAGTGCTCAGGGGAGTCTCTTCGGCGGTCTTGAGGACTCACAAGCGCCGCAAACAAAATTAGAACTCGTTCGCACCCAGCCAGCTACTAAACAGCAGCGCCTTGCCTGGGAAAAAGAACTGCTCTCAGTCTATATTTCCGAGCACCCGCTCGATGAACACAAGGAGAAGCTCGGCAAGATCCCCAATGAGATTGGGGATCTTGAGCAGGTCAAAGTCGAAGAGAAAGTTACAATCGGCGGGGTAATTACTGCTGCCCGACCGATCACTACAAAGAAGGGCGACCCGATGGTCTTCGCCACAATCGAAGACTTAACCGGCGCCATTGAACTCGTGGTTTTCCCGAAGGTCTTCAAGGAAAACCCTGCGCTCTGGGATGTCGACACGGTGCTCCTTGTTCGGGGCAAGATGAATGAGCGTGACGGCGAACGCAAGGTCTTGGTCGATGCGGCATCGCTCCTTGCCAACGCCACCATCCGGGGCAGCAAAAAGAAACCTCCCGTACCCATTCAGCAAGCGGTACCAGCTGATCGGCCATCGACGACAACCGCAAGAGGGATCCGGCTTCTCCTCGATCCTTCAGTCCCTCGCCAAGCCCTGGAAGCTGTAAAACAAACAATTGCCTCTTCGCCCGGCGGCCTGCCTGTGATCTGCGTCATCGACGGCCCAGTGCCCCGCACGGTGACGACCTCGCTCACTGCCTCACCCGACGACCAACTCCTCCGAGCGCTCACTGAGACGCTTGGCCCCAACCGAGTCGAACTGCTCCGCTAACCTCCCTTCTCCTTTCCGCCGCACATGTCAACGCCCACGCCCTCTCTTCCTAGGAACCAAGCTATCCGTACCGTCCAACGCAGAACGCTCGCTTGGTATCGAAAGCACGGCCGTCAGCTGCCATGGCGAGGCGAGCAAGACCCCTACCGGATCGTTATCTCTGAAATCATGCTACAACAAACCCAAGTGGCCAGGGTCCTCCCTAAGTACCTGTCGTTCCTCGAGCAGTTCCCTCGACTTGATGCCCTTGCCTCGGCCCGAACCGGTGACGTCATCCGGGCCTGGCAAGGCCTGGGGTATAACCGACGGGCGCTGAACCTCCATCGCACCGCCAGGACGATCCTTCATGACCGAGGTGGCCGCTGGCCGCAGACCGTGAAAGAACTTCGGGATCTTCCAGGCATCGGCCGCTATACGGCCGGAGCGGTCATGAACTTCGCCTTCCATATCGACACGCCGGCAGTCGACACGAACGTGATGCAGTTCCTCGACTACTTTTTCCCGAGCCAGGCCAAACGTACAGCATCGCTCTACTACGAACTGGCAGCCGCCGCCCTTCCGACTGGCTGCGCAGACACGTGGCTTCACGCGGTCATGGACTACGTCGCGCTTCAGCCGGAAATTTTTAGTCCTCTCCGACGACAGCGAGCAACAAAGAAAAAACCTGAACGCTTCCTCGGGTCAAACCGATACCTCCGAGGCCGCATTCTCGATCGCCTACGGGCCGGCCCAGCAACCGAACAGGAACTCCGGGCTCTTCTTGCCCGTACGGTCGCGCTCGCGCCGAACCGACTCGAGCGCACTCTGGAAAGACTGGTAGAAGAAGGCTTGGCGGACCGGACGAACCAGCACCTCCACCTGCCACTGTAAGGAGCGCCATGGAAATCACGCCGATTCGTACTCGCATGCTCCAGCCACCTCAAGACAATCTCCTGCAGGCTATGGACGAAGCACTGACTACCCTTAAGGAACGAGAGATCGTTGCGGTGAGCTCGAAGGTCGTCGCGATCCACCAGGGCCGCTGCGTCCTGAAACAAGCAGCCGACAAGGACGAGTTGGTCAGACGTGAGTCCGATGCGTATCTCGAAAAGAAGACCGGCGCCCCCGGACTCACCTTGAAGCACCACACGATCGTCGGCGCCGCAGGCATTGATGAGAGCAACGGCGACGGCTTCTACGTCCTCTGGCCTGAGCGAATCAACGAGACAGCAGAGCTTCTCTGGAAGCACCTGGCCAACCGATTCTCTCTCCAAGAGCTCGGGGTAATCATTGTGGATAGTCACTCAGTTCCACTCCGCCTTGGTGCCGTTGGAGTGACACTGGGCCTCTTTGGCTTCGAACCGGTGATCTCGCATGCCGGCCAGCCAGATCTCTTCGGGCGGCCGTTTCGGTTTTCGACGACGAACCTTGCCGACAGCCTTGCCGCGGCAGCGGTTCTCGCAATGGGCGAAACGAACGAGCAGACGCCGCTGGCCATTGTCCGCGGGGCGCCCGTCCGCCGCTTCACCACTCAGCCGACGAGCGACGCGCTGTGGGTATCGCCCCACGAAGACAAGTACCGACCGCTTCTTCAGCCGATCATCGACCAGTTAAGCGCAAGGGCTAACGAGGAAGCGTGACGACCGAGAGTGCATGGGGAACGATCCTGGCGACTACTGGCGTTGTCCCAATTACTCGATCGTCGGCATGAACCGTAAGCGGTGGGTCAGCCGTGATCGACACCTCAGTTCCG
>CAZOUL010000032.1:0-8197 GCA_964583025.1 uncultured Candidatus Saccharibacteria bacterium | reverse complement strand
GACAGTGATGCCCAGCAACCGCTCAAGGGGTTGAAAATCGGGCTGCCCACCGAGTACTACGCCGAAGGGATCGACAGCACCGTCGCCAAGGCTGTACAAGATTCCTGGAAGGTCTTTGAACAGCTTGGCGCCGAGCTCGTTGAGGTCAGTCTGCCGATGACCGCCTACGCCTTGCCGGCCTACTACGTGATTATGCCGGCCGAGGTGTCTTCAAACCTGGCCCGCTACGACGGTATCCGTTACGGCCACCGGGCCGAAGGCGCGAAGACGCTCCAAGAGGTCTACGAGCTTTCCCGGGCCGAAGGGTTTGGCGCGGAGGCCAAGCGCCGGATCATGATGGGCACCTACGTGCTTTCCTCAGGCTACTACGATGCCTACTACAAGCGGGCGATGCAGGTCCGGACCATGATCATCGAGGATTTCCACCGGGTCTTTGATGAGGTTGATGCCTTGCTCACCCCAACCAGCCCGGTGCCTGCTTGGAAGCTGGGAGAAAAAACGAGTGATCCGCTCCAGATGTATTTGGCTGATATCTACACGGTCTCTGCTAACCTGGCGGGGATTCCCGGGATCTCCGTTCCTTGCGGCTTCGCCGATCAAGACGGCTCACGCCTGCCGGTTGGCTTACAGCTCCTTGGCGGGCAGCTCCGGGAAGACCAGATTCTTCGGGCAGCGATGGCGTACCAGCGAGAAACCGATTGGCATCTGTGTGAGCCGGAACTCATGTGAATTTCTAATTTCTAAACAAATCCAAATGACCAAATTTTCACATGGCTAAGTATCACCGCAAAAAACAAGCATCTTCTTCCGGGTTCGGCAACCTTCTCGCACAGCTTGGCAGGGCACTGGTTGGCCTCTGGCGGGTGGCGTTCGGTTCGAAACGGGCTGGCCGGTTTAACCGGGTGCAGCTGTTGGCCCAGTACGCCCAGATCGAGCAGCTCATAGATTCCGGCGACACCATTCACGCTGCCCAAGCGGTGGTACGCGCCGACAGCTTCCTCGACGGCGTCATGAAACAAGCTGGCGGCCAGGGGAGTTCATTCGGGGAGCGCCTCCGCAGCCTCGAAGGTGAATTCGACCGCTCGCTCTACCAGCAGCTTTGGGACGCGCATAAGCTCCGCAACCGCATCGCCCATGAACATCCCCAGATCTCAGTTGGGCAGGCTCGCTCTGCCCTGCAGGCTTTCCGCCGGGCGGCGAGTCAACTAGGAGCGTTCTAATGGACTACGAGATTACAATTGGGATGGAGATTCATGCAGAACTCGCCACCAAGACCAAGATGTTCTGCGAGTGCCTCAACGCGCCGTTTGAGAGCGAGTCGAACGCTAATATCTGCCCGGTCTGCCTGGCGCTGCCTGGCTCACTGCCGGTCATGAACAAGCAGGCAGTGGAGTGGACCGTCGACCTCGGCTACGACTTAGGGTGCACCGTTGCCGAGTTCACCAAGTGGGATCGGAAGAATTATTTCTACCCAGACCTGCCGAAGGGCTATCAGCTCAGTCAGTACGACTTACCGCTTTTGGCCGGCGGTGCACTGGAGTTTGTTGACGGGAGCGGCGAGGTGAAACGGATCAAGCTCACCCGGATTCACTTGGAAGAGGACACGGGCAAACTCGTCCACGCTGAAGCAGGGAAAGCGTCACTCGTCGATTACAATCGGGCAGGGGTGCCTTTGCTCGAGCTGGTGACTGAGCCAGAGTTGCACTCAGCCGAGGACGCGAAGCGGTTCTGCCAGACCTACCAGTTTATGCTCCAGCGCCGCGGCATTGCCCGAGCCGATATGGAGAAGGGCGAGATGCGCTGTGAGGCCAACATCAGCGTCCGGCCGAAAGGGCAGGCTGAGTTCGGTACCAAAGTCGAGGTGAAGAATCTCAACTCGTTCCGCTCGGTCGAGCGGGCGATTGCATACGAGGTCGAGCGGCAGATTAAGACGTTGGAGGCCGGTGAAGCCGTGGTTCAGGAAACCCGCGGCTGGGACGAGGCCAAGCAGCAGACGTATGTCCAGCGTCGCAAGGAGACCGCGGCTGACTACCGCTACTTCCCTGAGCCGGATCTGCCGCCAGTGACCCCGGCTGACCTCTGGGATTTGGCGGCCAAGGAACGGAACTCGCTGCCGTATCCCCACCTTGAGGCCCACGAGATTGTCCACGAGTTTTCCTTGGCCCCGGACGTCGCCGAGTTTCTCACCAGCAATGCCGAGGCCTTTGCCTACTGGGCTGAGCTCAGGGAGGAGTTGGCCGAGCCGACCGATGCCCAGCGCGAGCAGCTGAAGCTGGCCGCCTCCACCTACGCCAACATTGATATTGCCCGCAACCTCAATCCTACCCAGCTCACCGAGCTCGCCGGCTTAGTGGTAGCAGGCACCATCTCCAAATCCCAAATCCGCGAGGTGGTGGCCGCCGTTTTAGAGAAAGGCTTGGAGCCGGCAGAAGTGGTGGACCAGCTCGGTTTGGCTCAGGTGAGCGATACCGGCGCCATCGAGGCGATCATTGACCAGATCCTTGACGAGCACCCTGAGGTGGTGGCCAAGTACCGGGCCGGCCAGGAACAGGTCTACGGCTTCCTAGTCGGCCAGGTGATGCGAGCGGCCAAGGGTACGGCTAACCCGGCCGTCGTCAACGAGCTTCTTCGCGCCAAGCTCCAAGGCTAGTTGGTATACTAAACTCATGGCACTCTCTGACCAAGACTTGGAAAAAATCAAAGCGGTCGTGAACTCGCGGGCAGATCTGCAGGATGAGAAACTGAGGCAAGTCATTGAACGCTTAGGTCGGGTTGAAACGAACATGGCCACCAAAGAACAACTAGAGCAAGTCAAGACCATGCTTACCGAAGATTATGCGGCAGTGGTCGGGGATGTTGAAGCACTCAAAGACCTCCAGGCACGGAACGTATGACCAAGGAATATTTAGACCACCCTTCGCCCACGACTTTTTCGGGGCTACGGCGTGGCAAGTAAAATGACTAAAGAATATCTAGATAAGATGATCCAGTTCGTTACGGCCGCCTTCGGCCTGGCGGCCGGCTTGGCCTGGAACACGGCCATCCAGGCGCTTATTGAACGCTTCGTCGGGCCGGCCGGCGACGGTTTGGCCGGGAAGCTTATTTACGCAACCATCCTCACCGTCATTGCTGTTACGGCCACCATGGCAATTTCGAAGTCCTATGAGCGGGTGGTTCGCAAAGAAGCAGCAGCCGCTGAGAAACGCCACCACGACAAGTACCATGTGGTGGAAGAGGTTGAGCAGAAGAAAACGGTCAAAAGAAAAAAGAAATAACCGCCTCTCATCGTTCTCTCATGTCCGGGTGGTATAATTTTTCGTGAAACCCTCCTTCTCCTAATGGCTACGGAAGGGCACGCGTAAACCGAGATTTTTTATGCCTGATATTACCTACGTTGAAGAACAGGATTTGCCAGAGGAAGCGCGGCGACCGTCGCGACAATCGCCGCGACGGCGCCGGGGCGGAATGTTTATTTTCGTGATGCTCCTCCTGAGCTTTGTGATGGGCGCAGCTGGGGCGGTGGCCGTGCTCGTGGGTGTGTCGGTGTACGGTCTCGGCGATCTCTTGGGGTTGAGCGCCGGTGAAACGCTTGACCTCGGAGTGAGTCGTACCGAGCAACTTGTTCTTGAAGAAAGCTCAGCGGTGACTGACGCGGCACAAAAGGTAAGCCCGGCCGTGGTCTCGATCACCACGACCCGTAACATCCAGGATTTCTTCGGCCGGGTCTTCGAAGAGCGCGGTGGCGGCACCGGTTTCATCCTGACCGCGGATGGCTTGATCGTCACTAATAAGCATGTTGTCAGCAATCCGAACGCTACTTACACCGTCTTTACGAGCGACGGCCAGGATTACGAGGCGACAGTTCTTGCCCAAGATCCGCTCAATGACCTCGCCGTCATCAAGATCGAAGCGACCGGTCTGCCGGTGGTTGAGCTCGGCAGCTCTACCGATCTGAAAATCGGCCAACATGTGATCGCAATCGGCAATGCGCTCGGTGAGTTTTCAAACACCGTGACCCTTGGCGTGGTGAGCGCCAAGGAGCGTCAGATCACCGCCAGTGGCCAAGGCGGGGTCGCCGAGCAGCTTTCCGGCCTCTTGCAAACTGACGCCGCGATTAATCCGGGGAATTCTGGTGGGCCGCTCGTCAACCTGGCCGGCCAGGTTGTAGGCATTAACACGGCAGTTGCCGGCGGGGCGGAAAATATTGGGTTTGCGATTCCGATTGATCTTGTGAAGAACGTTATCGACTCGGTTCGGGAGACCGGCGAGATCAAGCGGCCGATGCTCGGGATCCGCTACATCCCAGTCACTAAGGAGATTGCTCGGGTCAATCAATTGCCTGTTGATTTCGGTGCTTGGGTGCTCCCAGGCTCCGGCACTGGAGAAGTGGCCGTGATCCCGGGATCCCCGGCAGACAAGGCCGATATTGAGGAGAACGACATCATCACCCACATCGACGGCAAGAAGATTGATGAGACACACTCGCTACCGACCCTTTTGGCCACGTACAAAGCCGGGGACCAGGTTGAGCTGACCTTGCTTCACAAGGGTGAAGAGCGAACTGCTACAGTCACCCTGGAAGAGAGCCGCCAGTAGCGCGACAAGAAACCCCGTCTTTAACCGGGGTTGACTACTCGGCTAGGCGTGAAGCCTCGCTAGTTTTTACGTCTTATTCAAACGAGTCGTAGAGTGCTTGGACCTTGAGCTCACGTTCGGCCGCTTGGAGCGCGGTGACGATTGAATCGAGCTGGCCGTCCATGACTGCTTCGATCTTGGAGAAGTTCTTGCCGAGGCGGTGGTCGGTGATCCGGTCTTGGGGGAAGTTGTAAGTGCGGATTTTTTCTGACCGGTCGCCCGTGCCGATTTGGGCCCGCCGCTCATCTCCACGTTCCTTCTGAGCCTGGAGTTCCCGCTGCTCAAGGATGCGAGTGCGCAGAATGCTCATTGCCTTCTCTTTGTTTTTGGATTGTGAACGCTCGTCTTGGACAGCGACGACGGTGCCGGTGGGGAGGTGGGTGATGCGGATCGCCGTTTCCACCTTGTTGACGTTCTGTCCGCCCGCCCCGCCGGCCCGGTAGGTATCGATCTGCAGATCTTGCGGGTTGATCTGGACATCCACCGCTTCGGCAACTGGCAGCACGGCCACGGTAGCGGTTGAGGTGTGAACCCGGCCTTTTTTCTCGGTTTTTGGAATCCGCTGGACCCGATGGACGCCGGATTCGAATTTGAGCGAGCCATAGACATCCTGGCCGGTAATTTCAGCAACAATCGAACGAATCCCTCCGAGGGAGGTGCGGTTCTCTTCCGCGACCGAGACTTTCCAACCCTGAAGTTCGGCGTACCGTTGGTACATCCGGAACAGCTCGCCGGCAAACAGCTCGGCCTCGTCGCCGCCTGCGCCAGCTCTGATTTCTAAGACGACGTTCCGCGCTGATTTTTCGTCGGGAATGAGAAGCTGGTCTTCAAGCGATCGGAGCTCGGTCTCGGCTAACGCCTTGAGCTCTGGATCGCTCGTTGTCTCGGCGAGCTCCTTCGTTTCCTTGAGTTGTTCGATAAGTTCCGGATGGTTCATTGGTCCTAGCTTGCGGTGATTTCTCGTGAATGACAAGGGAGTGTACCGAGAAACACCAGCGTTGTCACGCCTGCAAGAGACACAGGAACCAGATCCTTGTCTCGCTGTGGAGATTCTGCTACTATCCCTCCGAGTAAAGCCCCGGAGATCTGCCGGGAGTATCCAAGTTTGGCTCACAACGTATGAAAACCGACATCCATCCTACCTATCATCAGACTGCGACTGTTACCTGCAACTGCGGTGAAAGCTTCACCGTGGGCTCCACCCAGGAAGAGATCCGGATCGAGGTCTGCAGCGCCTGCCATCCGTTCTATACTGGCAAAGCGAATCTGATTGATACCGCCGGCCGCGTCGACAAGTTCCAAGAGCGACGGAAGAAGGCTGCTGAGCTTGCCCAGAAGAAAGCAGCCAAGAAAACGACTGAGAAAACCGAGTCTGGAGCCGGGAAAACAAACAAAGAAAAGCTCAAAGAGCTCAAGAAAAAGGTTTCGTAGCCACGAAGCACACGGAAACAGAATAGGACGTCAATGAGCCCAGAAAAAACTTCGAAAACCCAGCATCTTCCAAGCATCCGCGACCTTGTTGATGCCGGTGCTCACTTTGGGCACCGTCGGTCGCGTACGAACCCTAAAGCGAAACAATTTACCTACCTCATGCGGGACCGGGTGTACGTGATTGACCTGGGCAAGACCCAGGAGTACTTAGCTGCTGCTGCCCAGGCCGCCGAGGGGTTGGCCAAAGACGGGAAGACGTTTGTCTTCGTTGGCACGAAGCCGCAGGCCGCCGAGGCGGTGAAAGCGGCTGCCGAAGCTGCCGGGATGCCATATGTCAACCACCGTTGGCTTGGTGGTACGCTCACGAATTTCGAGACGATCCGCAGCAACCTCGAACTGATGAGCCGGCTCGAGTCGCTCGTGGAAACGGATTCTTTCGAGCAGTTTACCAAGAAAGAACGAGGCCGGATTACCAAGCAACTTGCCAAGCTCAGAAAGACATTTACCGGTATTAAGGATTTGACGCGCGTTCCCGATGCGATGGTGGTAGTCGACGTCACCGAGGAAGACATTGCCGTCATGGAAGCAAACCGGCTTGGCCTGACACTTTTCGGTGTTGTTGATACGAACGCGAATCCTGAGGTCGTGACCCATCCGATTCCAGCCAACGATGACTCGCGTAAAACCATTGAACTCATTCTCGGCGTCCTCGCCGAGGCGATTACCCGGGGCAAGGCACAGGCGCCAGTGGCGGCACCCGCCGACGACACCATCACGGTGACCGGGAGCGACCGCACTAAGCCGGCCGAGACCAAGGCCGAGCGAATGGCCGAGGCAACCGGTGATCCGGAGTCTGCCACCAAGCCGGCCAAGAAAACGAAGAAAGTAGCCGATACGAAATAAGGAACAGTATGGGAATTACTGCAGAAGACGTCAAGAAGCTCCGCGACGCCACGGGTGTCGGCATGATGGATGCGAAGAAAGCGCTTGCGGAAGCGGGCGGTGACTTTGACGCTGCCATTGAGGCGCTTCGCAAGAGCGGCGCAGCTAAGGCGGCAAAAAAAGCTGACCGAATTGTCAGTGAAGGCTATGTTGCAAGCTACATCCACGGTGACGGCCGGATCGGTGTTCTCCTCGAGCTCTCCTGCGAGACGGATTTCGTTGCCCGGAACGAAGCGTTCCAGGCGCTGGCGCACGATATCGCCCTCCACATTGCCGCGATGCAGCCGCTCTACATTGCCGAAACTGACATTCCCGAGGCGGTGGTTGCCAAGGAGCGTGAGATCTACGTCGAGCAACTCACCGCCGAAGGCAAGCCAGCCGATCGGCTCGAGGCGATCGTTGAGGGCAAACTCAACAAGTACTTCGAAGAGGTGGTGCTCACCAAGCAGACCTACGTGAAGGATGATACGATGACGATCGGCGAGCTCATTGAGCGTTCCGTGCACACGCTTGGAGAAAACATTCAGATTGCCCGGTTCGCCCGGTTCGCCATTGCTGGCAGCCCCAACGTCTGCCGGGTAGAGTTGCCGGACGCCTAGCTTACCTAGTACTAAGGAGCATTGGAAAAGCCAGCGGAGTTCCGCTGGCTTTGTTGTTTCGTGTTTAGTATTGCCGCCGAAGCCGTTCAAGAGCTAGACGGATCTCTTCGGCGTACTCAACCCAGAGACGGAGCTCAGCCCGCCGGTCATCCCAATCAGGGTAGTAGGCGATTACCCCGTTGGAAACTCTACGGGCAGTTTCGTGAAACTGGAGAGAATCAATCACTTGGCAGCGGTAGAGCTGGAGATCCCAACTCAGGATCACCGCCTCGCCTCGCATGGTGTGATTGGTTCTCCTGATGATGAGGCCCCTCACCTGGCGGGGCAGGGCAATCTTGCCGGCGAACTCTCTGCGTTGCTCCAACGATGCCTCATTGAGGGCTGGATCCCAGGTGGCCACGGTGATAAGCGGGAACTTTTGTTCCAGCTGTCCCTGTTCGAGTTCCTGGCAGACTCCCTGGGCCACCATGCCGGCCGCCAAGGCCATCGAGCCCTTGAGACCAACCGGCGATCCGGCCGGCTTCTCAGGAGGTTTCTTGAGCTGCCAGGCTTCATGGCAAAGTAGCCCTTCACGTTCTAAGAATCGACAG
>CAZOUL010000031.1:0-8324 GCA_964583025.1 uncultured Candidatus Saccharibacteria bacterium | reverse complement strand
TCAATCCGCCCTTTGAGATCGTTCTTAAACCGTTTGAAGTGCTCGTCCCGGGCGGCCGGGTCGTCAGTACTCATCATCCGGGTGTAGTGCTCCAGCGAGAACTTGGCATCCACCGGTACCACTTTTTCACCGACGAAGACGGCGGCGTCGACGATCTCGCCGTTGGCGAACTTATACTGGAGCTGGTAGCTGGTGGGTGGTAAGACCTCGCCAAGCATGGTCTGTAAGAAGTACTCGCCCAGCACGCCCCGGTGCTTGGGGTTTCTAAGGACGTTCTCCAGACTCTGGAGTTGGTTGGCAAAATCCTGGACCCGCTTGTTGGTGGCGTCGAGCTCGGTCAGGCGTTTGGTCACGTCTTGGATAATCGTCTGGGACTGCTTGGCCGTTTCCCGGGCAGCAGTGGCGGAATCAGAGAGACCACGTTCCACTTGCTCCCGGACTTGGGCAATCAGGGTGGCGACGGTCTGGTCATTCTGAACCGTGTCGATCTTGGTATCGAGCCGGGAAAAGTTCCGGACCATGTACAGAACTAAGCCAACAACAGCGGCAAGCACGACTACAAGCAACGCGATGATGAGGATGTCCATAGTGCGCCCAGCATACCACACCGTTCCTTGTCCGGCCGAACCTGTTACTGGTAGAGTACGGACAGTAACCTTGGAGGGGGAAAGGACGTGCTTATGGACTCGATCGTGCACTTTGAGATCCCGGTCACCACGCCGGAGGACGCCAAGAAGTTCTACACGGAAGTCTTTGGTTGGAGTATGGAGTCTTGGGGCGGTGAGGGCGGGGAGTACTGGATGACCCGGACCACCGAGGTAGACGAGCAGACTCAGATGCCTAAGCAACCGGGAGCGATCAACGGCGGCATCTTTGAGCGGACCGAACCGTTCACCGGGCCGGTCCTGGTGATCAACGTCGACGATATTGACACTAAACTCAAGGAGATCGAGGCAGCCGGCGGCACAACGGTCAAAGAGAAGACCCCGGTGGGCGAGATGGGCTGGGTAGCCTACTTCAACGACGGCCAAGGCAACTTGATGGGCATCTGGCAAATCAATCCGGCCGGTGGCCAGCAGTAGTCAGTGAACCGTCCAGAGTGAGTAGTGAACCGATACTACTAGAACAAACTCCTGACTGGGTGGCGCTTATGAAGCCACCCAGTCTTATTGTTCATGATGTTCCAGGTGAAAAACATGCCGGGAGAACTTTAGTTGATTGGCTGCGGCAAAACATTGCCGAGATCAACAAAAACTTTCCCGCCAATGACCCGCGACCGGGGATCGTCCATCGGCTGGATGCCGACACCTCCGGCGTCATTTTGGTGGCCAAGCACCCGGCGTCCCTCAAGGCCCTGCAGGAGCTCTTCAGGAGCCGCCAGATAGAAAAAACCTACCAAGCGCTCGTCCTTGGGAGTGTGAGGGGCGTGGGAACCTGGAGCGGAAGTATTGTCCGTACAGGAACTGACACTGCCCACCAGGTCAAACGATTGAGTTTCTCATGGGAGAAACAGCAACCCAAGCCGGCAGAAACCGCTTACCGGCCGGTTCATCACTACCAAGACCAGGAGGGGAGAGCCTACACCCTCTTGGAACTCAAACCCAAAACTGGCCGGACCCACCAGCTTAGGGTCCAGTGCGCCGACGCCGGCTGGCCGATCGTCGGTGATCAAACCTACTCCACCAAAGAAAGCCGCGAGGCGTCAGCCTCCCTTGGCCTGGCTCGCCAATTTCTCCATGCAACGAAACTGTCTTTTCATGATCCATCAACGAAAGAGATGGTTGAAGTTTCGGCTCCTTTGCCTCATGATCTTCTCTCAGTCATGAACGCTTTAGAGAGTTCCTAGCATGCTCCTTACTCACCGGCACACGACCTGGTCGTCCTTCGCTCATCTTGCAAACACGTTCCTGCCCATGGGGTAGGGTTTGAGTCGTACTCAAGGCCTATGAATCCTGCCCACATGGGCGGGATTTGTTTGTGAAGGAGGATTAACAACTTGAACATCCAATCGTTTTCCAAAAATTTGATCTGCCAGGACTATGTTCAGTGTTTCAAGGATCCGGCGGGTCGAGTAGTCATTGCTATTCCGCATGATGGACTCAATAGTCACGATTTCAAGGGCATTTTTACTGAGCGAACCTTCGGAGTCCGAGGAAGAGACGCTTACACCTGGCCAATTGCCAAAGATATCTTGCTGGGCTGCAAGGCGAGCGGTATCCGCGGGCTGCTGCCCCGGGCGTTCGTTGACTACAACCGTGGCCAACCTGGTACAAACTACATCGACCAGTGGTCAGGCGATCATGGGCAAGTGGCTTTGGTTGATGAGCGCCTCCTTGGATCGTACCTTGGCTATCATGGATTGATAGGCAAACTTCTTGCCGAAAGTATTGCAGCGTATGACCAGAAAGAAGTACTACTCATCGACTTCCATGGGTTTGCCAAACAGCCGCCGTATGCTCCAAAGGAAGGCTATGACCTCATCCTAGGTACTGGAACAGGGACAACGCTCTACCATGACCGGCCGGACGTGCTACTTACGACCCATCTGCGTAGCAGAGGGTACACAGTGTTTTTGCCAGGTGAGCGCTACGTCAGCGGCCGGGTCTGGTACGGCGCTGGGTTCACCACCCATTTCTATGCCCATACCCATCGAATTAATGCAATCCAGATAGAATGCCACAGCCGGTTTCGGACGTACGACAAGGAAGGGGAACGGCTGGGCAGACAGCTCGCCAGTGACCTCGGAGATTTTTTTCATGAGTATTTCCGTTGAGTACAAGAAGCGGCCTAGCCGCTTCTTTTTCTTTTGAGTGCGGAGACGCGAAACTACTGAGCGGTTTACGGTTCTTAGTTCTCGGTTTACCGTAGTAGTATGAGCTACAAGGCTGTGGCAATCATCGCGGCGATCGTGGTGCTGGGCGCCCTTGGGGTAACCGGCTACTTTGCCTGGCAGCAGTTCCAAGGCGCGGCGCCAGCGTTCCTACCACCCAGCCAAGACATTGCCAAGCTAATTCCGCCCCAAGGCGCTACCAACGACACCGAGTTTCCGCTCGAGCTCCCAGACGGGTTCCGGATCAGCGTCTTTGCCGAGGGATTCCAAAAGCCAAGGGATCTGGTCTTTGATCCGGCCGGCGTGCTCCTCGTGAGCGATCCGGACGCCGGGCGCGTCTACGCCCTTCCGGATGGGAACCAAGACAACGTCGCCGACGAACACGAGCTCCTCCTCCAAGGATTGAACCGACCCCACGGCCTGGCAGTTCATTGTAGCGACGGCTGCGCACTGTTTGTGGCCGAAACTAACGCCGTCCGCCGGTACCGGTACGACCCGGCAAGCCGGGAAGCGACCGCCAGCACCAAGATCCTTGACCTGCCAGGTGACGGCAACCATTGGACCCGCTCGCTCCACATCATTGAAACAACCGACGGGCCACGACTCCTAACGGCTGTGGGCTCCAGCTGCAACGTCTGCGCTGAATCAGACCCGCGCCGGGCAGCAGTCACCATCTCAAACCTGGACGGGACTGAGAGCCGGCTCTACGCTACCGGCCTGAGGAACGCCGTATTCCTGGCGACCCATCCAACGACCGGCGAGACTTGGGTTACCGAGATGGGTCGTGACCATCTGGGTGATGATCTGCCACCGGACGAAGTGAATGTCCTTGCCGATGGGGGAGAGTACGGTTGGCCGCACTGCTACGGCAAACAAACCCATGATGGCGACTTTGATCCGCGAAGCAGTAAGGACTGTGCGAGCAGCGTAGGATCACACATTGACATCCAAGCCCACTCGGCACCGCTTGGTTTGGCCTTCATTCCTGAAGCTGGTTGGCCTGATGATTGGGCCGGCGACCTAATCGTGGCCTACCACGGCTCTTGGAACAGGTCAGTGCCCACCGGCTACAAACTGGTGCGGATGGAACTGACTGAAACTGGCAAGTACGTAACGACCCATGACCTTATCACTGGCTGGCTCCAGAACGGCTCGTCACTCGGACGGCCGGTTGACGTAGCGATCGACGACGCCGGAACCCTCTACGTTACCGATGACAAGGCCGGCTTGGTCTATCAGGTGCAGTACCAAGGAGCCCAATGAACCAACCGTTTCCAATTCTCATTGCCGGCCCGAGCGGGGTCGGAAAAAGCACGATCATCAAGGCGGTCCTTGAGCGGTTTCGCGAACTGAGGCCATTCAAAACTACCACCACCCGGCCGCCCCGCGCCGGCGGGGAAGACCGGTACCACTTCGTTTCTCCCGAAGAATTTGAGCAACTGATTGCAGAGGGCAAGATGCTCGAGTGGGCCAAGGTCCACGGCAACTACTACGGCGCCCAGAAGGCACACGTCCAAGAAATCCTCGACCAGGGGAAATTCCCCATGCCGGTCAACGCCGTCGACGTCCAGGGGGTCCGAACCTACAAAAAGCTCTTTCCCAATGCCCTGACAATTTTCGTGACCTATGAATCACTCGAGGAGTTGCCTAAGCGGATCCGCACCACCCGGCCGGAGGCAACCGAGACAGAGATCGCTACCCGGCTCATGAGCGCCCAACAAGAAATGGCCGCCGCCGGTGAGTACGAACACATCATCGTCAACCGTGAGGGGCACTTACAACAGACAGTCGAAGAGGTCGCCGGTATCATTTCCACCAAGATCCAAGCAAGGAGGAACTCATGAACTACGTGATTTTGGCCGGCGGGTCTGGTACCAGGCTCTGGCCGATGAGCCGGGACTCCAAGCCCAAGCAGCTCGCCCAACTGGTCTCGGATCTGACCATGATCGAAGACACGGTCAAGCGGCTCGACGGGATTGCCACCACCGAGCAGATTTTTATCTCTACCAATGCAACGTTCGCGCCGATGATTCAGGAACTCTTGCCGGAGGTGCCGGCCGACCACTACATCATCGAGCCGGAGAAGCGCGATACCGGCCCGGCAATGGCCTTCGTCGCCGCTTGGATGAGCCTCCAGGCGCCGGACGAACCAATGATCCTCATGCCCTCAGACCACTTTATCCGTGACCACCAGGCATTCCAGGAGGTTCTGGGCGCAACCGAGCAACTCATCAAAGACAAAGGTGTGATGGTCAATATCGGGATCCAACCGACCTTTCCCAACACGAACCTGGGGTACCTTGAGGTGGGAGACATTGATACCCACAGCAACGGCGTCCACGTCTACACCTTCAAGCGCCAGGTGGAAAAACCGGACTACGCCACGGCCAAGCAGTTTCTCGACCACGGCAGCTTCTTCTGGAATGGCGGCTACTTCGCCTGGACACCGGCCAAATTCCTCGCGGCCTACAAGCGGTTTGCCCCGTCCATCGGCGACCAACTGGACGAGCTCACGCTGGCACTGAAGGCCGGCGAGGAACAGAAAATCAGTGATATCTACAGTCGAATGGAGAAAATCTCAATCGACTACGCGGTGATCGAGAAGATGGATCCGAACGAGGTCCTGACCGTCCGCGGCGATTTTGGCTGGGCGGACCTTGGCAGCTGGGACATGCTGTACGACCAACTGGCCCACCAGGCAGATGAACACGGGAATCTCATCAAAGCCACCTGGCACGGGGTGGATACCAGAAATACCTTGGTCTACGCCCCTGGTGGGAAGCTGGTGACAACAGTCGGCGTGTCCGACCTAGTGATCGTTGATAGCACGGACGCCCTCCTGGTCACCCCAATGAGCCGCGCCCAAGACGTAAAGAAAATTGTTGAGCTGCTCAAAGAGCAGAACCTACACGAGCATCTGTAGCGCCCCTTGATTCTTGGCAGGGGATAGGTGATGGTATCGCCATGAAACGTCGTGCATGGTGGACGTTATTTTTTATTCTCGTCTTGACGGCCCTGGCCGGAATGGTGGCATGGCCGCGTGACGTCTTGTTCGTGAAGGATGTCCGGATCCACCCCGGACTCGATCTTCAAGGCGGCGCCCAACTGGTGTATGAGCTCGATACCTCGGCATTGGCCGAGGAAGACCGGGCTGATGCGGCCGAGGGAGTCCGGAATGTCATGGAGCAGCGGATCAACGCACTCGGCGTCGCTGAACCGGTGATTCAGGCCAGCCAAGTAGGGGAGCGGGACGCAGTCATCGTCGAGCTTCCAGGCGTCGACGACGTCGAGCAAGCAAAATCACTGATCGGCCGGACCGCCGAACTCGATTTTTGGCGACCCCAAGGAGAAGGTGATCAGCCGGCTGAGAACCCATTCCTTCCCGAGTACGTCCCTTCTGAACTCACCGGCGCCGACTTGCGACGGGCCCAGGTGGTCTTCGACCAATCCCAAGGAGTGGGCTTGAGCGAGCCTCAGGTCCAGGTCGACTTCAATGAGACGGGAACGGAAAAATTCAGGCAGCTGACCGAACAGTACGTTGGCCAGCAAATCGCGATCGTGCTCGACGGCGTCCCAGTCTCTGCGCCGGTCGTGCAAACAGTGATTCCTGACGGGACGGCCATCATTAGCGGCGGCTTTACCCTTGAAGAAGCCAAGGAGTTGACCATCCAGCTGAACGCCGGCGCACTCCCGGTACCGGTAACATTGGTCGAAGAGCGAACTATTGGCCCATCGCTCGGCGAGCAGTCGGTCCAAACGAGTCTCGTTGCCGGCCTGGTCGGCCTCCTCCTTGTCGGCGTATTCATGACGCTTTACTACCGTTTTATCGGCTTCCTGGCCACGATCGCCCTGGCCATCTATGCGCTGATCACTTTGGCAATCTTCGAGCTCATTCCGGTGACCTTGACCCTAGCGGGCATTGCCGGCTTTATTCTTTCAATTGGGATGGCGGTTGACGCCAATATCTTGATTTTTGAACGTATGAAAGAAGAGCGGGCCCTCGGCAAACCTATTAATATGGCAATCGAAGAGGGGTTCCGACGGGCCTGGTCGAGCATCATTGACTCGAATGTCTCGTCGCTTATTACCGCCGTCATTCTCTATTATTCAGCGACCGGCCTCGTGCGTGGCTTCGCGGTAACGCTCGCCATTGGCATCCTTGCCTCGATGTTTACTGCGATTACTGTCACCAGGACATTCCTCCGTCTGGCACTGAGAGAACGGCGCATCCAGGAGACACGCCCATGAGATTCCTGCGCTGGAGAACATTATGGTTTACGATCTCAGCACTTCTCATTGGAGCGAGCATATTCTCAATCGCCACTTGGGGTCTGCGGGTTGGGATTGATTTTAGCGGCGGCCAACTCCTGGAGGTGCAATTCACCGAACCGACATCGGTCGAAGAGATGCGAGACGCGCTCGGAGCAGCCGCGAACGAACATGAGCTCCCAAGTACGAATGTCACCGAAACTGGCACAAGTAGCTTCTTGATTCGAATCTCAGCCTCGCCGGAACAGCTCGACACACTCCGTAATGAACTAACCGAGATAGGGGAGTGGCAAGAACTCCGCTTTGAAAATGTTGGTCCAACTGTTGGCCGCGACCTGACGAAGCGGGCGATTATCGGCATTATCCTCGCCTCAATCGCGATTGGCCTGTATATCGCCTGGGCATTCCGCCGCGTGCCGCCGCCTACCAACTCCTGGCAATTTGGATTGACCGCGATTGTCGCCTTGGTCCATGACCTGATCATTACAATCGGCGCGTTTGCCGCACTCGGCCAGTTCCTCGGCTACGAAGTCGACTCGCTCTTCATTACCGCCCTCCTGACGGTGATGGGCTTCTCTGTTCACGACACGATCGTTACCTACGACCGGATTCGGGAAAATCTCCTTGCCCGCGAGCAACTAGGGGAGCAGGCAGGGGAGAGAGTGTCATTTGCTACAACAGTCTATGCCTCGATTGACCAAACGATTGTCCGATCGCTGAACACGTCCTTGACCCTGCTCCTCGTCCTCTTGTCTCTCCTCATCCTTGGCGGCAGCTCAATCAGACCGTTTATTTCCGCGCTCCTCATCGGCGTCACAATTGGGACCTACAGCTCGATCTTTATCGCGGCACCACTCTTAGTGGTCTGGCAGGCCCGCAACGACAAGCCTCCAGCAGGCAAAAACAATACCCAGACGACCCAACACACGTCCGAGTAGGGAAAAACGCCTTAGAACGCATTCTCGCGTCTTTTCAGGAGCAAGTGGCACAGCAGCGGCAGCCTCAGAGAGCAAAAGAGGGCAAGGCAAACGAGTAACTGACGACGAAGGAACTCAACGTCGCACAATGTAAGTTGTACGACATAATGAGGCCTGCTAAGCGTGACTGAGCAAACAACAGAACGTCCACAAATATCGATCGAGTAAACGCCCCGCAAATGATATCTGTGGTGAGGTGCTCCTTGCAAAACAGAGACAAGCGCAGCAAACCCCTCTCTTCTCTCCCT
>CAZOUL010000030.1:7601-8429 GCA_964583025.1 uncultured Candidatus Saccharibacteria bacterium | reverse complement strand
AACCCGTGATCGGAGTCATAAGGTCAACAAAGGGACACTCCAGGCGCTCGAAAAGTTATTTACGAAACTTGAGCGGTACCTTCCTGACCCGGCTCTGCTCGAGGTACGGATTGAACACCTCCATAGCAAGCGAAAGGGGAAGACCCACTATCTTCACGCGACGGCAACGATCCCAGGCGAGCCGACGACGTGGCACGTAGAAATATTAGCCGAGGATTTCCGGACTGCGGGTGATCGGGTGTACGAGAAATTGGAACGCCGTTTACGACGGCGTCATGAGCGAGCGCTGCGGGCCCGTCGGTCGAAGCCCGCCGATGACCGTCAGGGCTGGAGCCGGATTTTTGCTCGATTCCGGAACTCATCGTAAGTTGACCTTGGCCGCGCGGTTTGCGGTGGACTCCCTCCTGTTTTTCAGGTATAATTCACCATCTTTCCCTGGCGCGTGAGGCGCCGATTTATGGCAAAAATTCTTGAAAAAATTTTTGGTGATCCGAACATCAAGGAACTGCAGAAACTGCAGCCGCTGGTCGATGCGATCAACAGTCTCGAACCCAGCCTTGAGGAGCTCGAGGACAGCGCACTCAAGGATCGGTTTGGCGCCCATCTTCGCGAACTGCGATCCGAGCAGGATAGCGCAGTCCAGCGACGGCTGCTCGATGACAAACTCGTCGACGTATTCGCAATTCTCAGGGAAGCGAGCAAGCGGACGCTCGGCATGCGCCACTTCGATGTTCAGCTCATTGGCGGCATTGTGCTCCATCAGGGGAAGATTGCCGAGATGCGGACTGGCGAAGGGAAAACCTTCGTTGCCACACTCCCGCTGGCACG
>CAZOUL010000030.1:0-7591 GCA_964583025.1 uncultured Candidatus Saccharibacteria bacterium | reverse complement strand
TCGGGGCGCTCATCTTGTGACACCGAACGACTACTTGGCGAAGGTCGGGGCCCACTGGATGGGCGAGCTCTACGCGTGGCTTGGGCTGTCGGTCGGGGTGATTGGTCAGCAAGGGCAGAGTTGGCGCTACGCACCGGTTGGCTCGACCAATCCAGAATCAGAGCAGGAGGCCGCCATTGCCGATCCCGACTGGCCACACCTGAAACCATGTAGCCGTCGAGAAGCCTACGCCGCAGACATCACTTACGGGACCAATAACGAATTTGGGTTCGACTATCTTCGTGACAACATGGCGCTGTCGGTCGATCGGCTCGTCCAGCGCGACCTGGTCTTTGCGATTGTCGACGAGGTGGACTCGATCCTTATTGACGAGGCCCGGACGCCACTCATTATTTCTGCCGCCGCCGCAGAGTCCGCCGGCCTGTACCGAGAATTCGCCGAGTTTACCAAACGGCTGATCGCCGGCGAAGACTATGAGGTCAACGAGAAAGATCGGCACGTGAAAATCCTTGAGCCAGGAATTCGGAAAATGGAGCAGGCGCTCAAGGTTGAGAACATCTACTCGGAAAAAACCGTCCAGTATGTCCACCACCTTGAAGAAGCACTGAAGGCGCAGGCGCTCTACCGTAAGGACAAGGAGTATGTGGTTAAAGACGGCGAAGTGATCATTGTTGATGAGTTTACGGGTCGCCTCATGCCTGGCCGCCGTTACTCGGAAGGCCTCCACCAGGCGATCGAGGCGAAGGAAGGGGTCGAGATTCGCCAAGAATCACAGACCATGGCGACGATCACGTTCCAGAATCTCTTTCGTCTCTACGAAAAACTCGCCGGCATGACCGGGACGGCGGCCACCGAGGCTGAGGAGTTTGCCAAAATCTACGAATTGGAAGTTGTCGAGATCCCGACGCACCGGCCCGTAGCCAGGGTTGATCACTCCGATATCATTTATAAGACCGAAGTCGCAAAGTTCGCTGCGATCGTTGCTGACGTGAAACGTCGGGTTGAGCGAGGGCAGCCGGTACTGGTTGGAACCGCTTCCATTCAGCGGTCTGAAGTTCTCGCCGAGCTTTTTACCCGAGCAGGTATTAACCATGACGTCTTGAATGCTAAGCAGCACGAGCGCGAGGCGAAAATTATTGAGTGCGCCGGTGAGCCTGGCCGGGTGACCGTTGCGACCAATATGGCTGGCCGGGGCGTAGATATCGTCCTTGGGGGCAGAAAGCCAGAGCCAACGGCGAGCGCCGCTGAGGTTAAGGCCTGGGAAGCGAATCATCAACAGGTTTTAGAAGCCGGCGGACTGGCTGTGATCGGATCGGAGCGTCACGAGGCGCGACGGATTGACAACCAGCTTCGGGGGCGATCCGGGCGCCAAGGTGACCCAGGCGAGTCTCAGTTCTACGTTTCAATGGACGACGACCTCATGCGGATTTTTGGAGGCGACCGGCTCAAGAATCTCATGAATCGTCTTGGTCTTCCTGATGACGAGCCGATTCAGCACCGAATGGTTGCTAATTCTATCGAGCAAGCCCAGAAGCGGGTGGAGGGGCACAATTTCGATATCAGGAAGCATCTTGTTGAGTACGACGATGTTATGAATGCGCATCGCGAGGTGGTGTATCGCAAGCGGCAGCGCATTCTGACGCTTGATCCGGCCAAAGACCAGTGGCTTCACGAGGAAATCCGGGGACTGCTCCACGAGGACGAAGTCGAGCGTTTCGATGCAAAGGTGAGCGAGGTTGGATTGGTTGACTTTCAGAAGGTGGAGCGCCTCGTCTACTTACGCACGATTGACGAGTTTTGGGTCAAGCATCTCTCCACGATGCAGCATCTTCGGGAAGGTATCGGACTGCGCGGATATGCACAGAAGGATCCGCTTGTCGAGTACAAAGACGCCGCCTACGGCTTATTCCAGACACTGAAAGACGATATTGAGAACCAGGTAGTCGAGATGCTCTTGAAGTTAGAGGTGAAAGAGCGTCCACCCGAAAATATCCAAGACGCACGTCCGCAAAATCTCCAGCTTCAGGGTGCGTCTCCCAGGAGCTCTGGATTTGCGGGTGCTCAGCAGGCCGGAGTGCCCGGGTCATTGACCCCGGTCGCGCAGGCGACATCGGCTCTTGCCAAGCAGGCGACCCGGCCAGCGCCTCCTGCTCCTACTACACCGGGCAACGTGGCGATTACGGTCCGCGGCCCTGGGGCGAAGCTGCCCACGGCATCTTCGACGTCACAGCAGGCAGTGAATCCGTACGGGAAGGTTGGCCGCAATGATCCGTGTCCATGCGGCTCGGGGAAAAAGTTTAAGAAGTGCCACGGCAACACATAGCGTGTGACAAGGGGAAGACTCATGAAGAAACAGCGGACGCATCTCTATATCGACGGCCAAAACTTTATGGCCCGGATTCGGAGTATTCTCCGCCGCCGGGGCGTGGCTGACCCGGTCATGAAGGATTTTGATTTTTGGGGTCTCCTCAACCATGTGTTCAAGGATCAAGATGTTGACCTTGCCTCGTTCTACAGCGCAAGGGTGCTGCCCCATGAGGCCACGAAGGAGAAGTCAACCGAACTGGTTGAGCGGGCCGCGGCGCTCCAAGAGCATCTCAAAGCCCAGGGGTTCCGTTTTGTAATCAGCGGCATCGTCAGGGCCCGCGGGCGGGGCGATGATGTGACGTTTGAGGAAAAGGGCGTCGATGTCCGGATTGCCATCGACATTGTCACCGACATCTTGCAGCAGTCTGTCGCGACAGTCATCCTTGGGAGCTCTGATTCCGACCTGCAGCCAGCAGTTGCCGAAGCGAAGCGGCTTGGTGCCCGGGTCGTGTACTTAGGATTCCGCAGTCGCCCGAACCGTGGGCTGCAGCAAACCACAACCCACGCGGTCCTCATTAGTAATGATGATGTCGCCCGATTCTATCCCGAAACGGCTCGTTCAGCGCAGGCACCAGGACGCAAGAGGTCATCATGAGCCGTGCAGAAACCAGGCCCTACGATTTCGAGGCAGCGGATCGTCGCCAAGAGTCACTTGTCGGTCAAACGAAGCAAGGAATTCTTCTCCTTGCCGACATTTCGGGGTACACGAATTTGCTCACTTCAACCGAACTCGAGAAGGCTGCAAAGATCACCCACTACATCACCGAACGGATTTACAATGCCACAATCGAGCCCTTTATCGTCAACGAAATTGAAGGAGATGCCCTCTATGTCTTTGCAGTCCACGAGAACCAGGCACCTGAGGAGCTATTTCGACGCACCCTCGAGCAGCTCGAGGCTTATGCCGACGCCTTCTATCACGCGATGGAGGAGCTCTCTTGGTCAAACTTGAAAGACGATCCGAACTTCCGGAAGATTTTGAGCCAAGTTTCGCTGAAGTTCGTCACCCACTACGGTCGCTTTTCGGTGACGAAAATCGGCTCAATCGTCAGTATTGTCGGCGCTGACGGCATCCTGGCCCACCGACTCCTCAAGAACACGGTCGAGAGTGATTCTTACTTCCTCTTTACCAAGGCGTTTCTCGAACTCGACACCGACATGGCCCACGCGAAGGCGATGGCCCATGTCGAGGAAATCAGCCACTTCGGCACCGTTGATGTAGGGGTGCGGACTTTTCACTACCAAGAGGAACACGAACGACGCCATGGCCGGGATCACGACCATCTTACCCGCCGCGATGGCATTGTTATCTAGAAAGATTGGAGTATCTATGGCAGACCGAGACCGACAAGTTCGATTGCAGGTTGCAAAGCAGGCAACCTACATTTCCGGCGAAGAGCTCAAGCGCCACTTTCACGGCGATTGGCGGGCCGGCAGTATCACGAAGGGCGTCGTGGAGGCGGACCGGGCCAGTCGCGATGCAATCAAAACCTTTCTCTCCCAGGTTTATCCGAACGATCTCATTTGGGGGAAGGGGATGGGGGAGGGTAAGCCCGCCGGCACATCGTTTTGGGTGATCGACTCATTGAATGGGGGCGAGAACTATGGCACTGGTGATTCCTATTACGCCACCACGGTGGCGTGGGTAGAAAACGGTCAGCCAGTGATCGGCGTGGTCTCAAACCCGTTTCGCAAGCAGCTCTTTCATGCGGTGCATGGTGAAGGTGCGGTCTTAAATAACGAACCGATCCATGTCAGGCAGACGGGCGCTGCGAAAGACGCTTATCTCCTGGCAAGTTTTGGCCACGGAGAAACCCGGGCAAAGAGTATTCGCTCGATCGAGAAGCTGGTCGGTGAGGTACGCCAACTCAAGGTACGTGAGGCCCCGGCGCTTGAGATCGCGGCGATTGCCGAAGGCACGCATGATGCGTTCGTTCATCACGGACTCAAGCCATGGGATTGGATTGCCTCACGTCTGATCGTGGAAGAATCTGGTGGCATGATGACCGATCTCTCAGGGAAACCGATGAAGTTTGACTCCCCCGGCGGCATCGTATCGAACGGCCGCATTCACAAAGAGCTTCTGGGCATTATCGGAACGGCGCAATGAACGTGACGACAATCGGCGCCCACGTCTCAACAGCTGGAGGTATCCCCACTGCCCTCGATCGGGCTCGTGCCATCGGCGCCGCATGTCTGCAAATTTTTATCACCTCGCCTCGGGCCTGGCGGAAAACCGTGATTACCGATGAGCAGACCGAGATCTTCAAGGCTGGGGTACAAGCGCACGGCCTCTCCCCTGTCTTCATTCATGCGCTTTACCTCACGAACCTCGCAACCGATGACGCAGCGCTCAGGGAGAAAACAATCGACGCGCTCGCCCACGCCCTCACGACTGCCGATCGAATCGGCGCGCAAGGTGTGGTCTATCACACCGGATCCCGTAAGGAGCGGGACGCAGGCGAGGCGCTCAGCCACGTTATCGAGGGAATGAAGGAGATTCTCGACCGGGCACCTGGAGGCAGTCAGCTGGTGGTGGAAACTGCTGCTGGCGAGCAAGGCAAGGTCGGTGCCACGTTCGCTGAAATCGGCGAACTGGTCCGGCGAGTGAACGCTTCGAGAGTCAAGGTGTGCCTCGATACGTGCCACGTCTTTGCGGCTGGTCACGATATTCGAACACCGGCAGGTGTCAAAGCGATGCTCGCTGATTTTGATCGGGAGATCGGACTCGAGCATTTGGCAGTGGTGCACGCCAACGACTCGAAGTTTCCTCTCGGCTCACGCCGTGATCGACATGAGAATATTGGCGAGGGCGAGATCGGTCCAGCCGGGTTTCAGGCACTTCTGGCCCAGCCCGAGCTTCGCTCGCTTCCCTGGTTTCTGGAAGTACCGGGGTTTGACGGAAATGGTCCGGACAAGAAGAATATAGACATCTTGAACAGTCTCGCCGACTAAGGCGAGCAGAGGGGAACGGATGAAAAAAACCAAGATTGTCGCCACGATCGGTCCAGCGACAGCGTCGGAAGACACGCTCGAAGCGCTCTTTCGAGCCGGAGCTGATGTCGTTCGGCTGAACTTTAGCCATGGCAGCTACGACGATCATCGTGGTTACATTCAGCGTATTCGAGCGGCTGGCCAACGCGCTGGAGCGCGGGTCGCGATTTGCCTCGATCTAGCTGGCCCGAAGATTCGGATCGGCCAGTTCGACACTGAGCTGGTGGAGCTTGTTTCGGGAGCAACCCTCCGGCTTACCACCGAGCAGATTGCGGGAAGTGTCGAGCGGGTGTCAGTCAATTATCCGAATCTTCCACGGGAAGTCGAGCCAGGCCACCAGCTGTTTCTCGACGACGGCAAGAAGAAGCTCGAGGTGATCGGAGTTGAAGGTAATGAGGTTATTTGCCGGGTGATCGTCGGCGGGGCAATCCGGGGTGGCCGAGGTGTCAATCTGCCCGATTCCGAGTTGTCGGTCAGCTCTCTCACCGAGAAGGACCGGCGCGATGTGGAATTTGGCTTGGCTGAAGGCGTTGATTTTTTTGCCCTCTCGTTTGTTCGACGGGCCGATGATATCCGTGATCTTCGGGATCTCCTAGCCGAAGCTCGCTCTTCGGCTCAGATCATTGCCAAAATAGAGACGCCGCAGGCGATCAAAGCTCTTGAGGCAATTGTTGACGCTGCCGACGGCGTCATGGTTGCCCGGGGAGATCTGGCGATTGAGATTCCTACTGCCCAGGTACCGTTGGCCCAAAAACGGATTATTACCTTGGCCAACCAAAAAGGAAAGCCGGTCATCACCGCGACCCAGATGATGGAATCAATGATTGAGTCGCCAGTTCCGACTCGGGCAGAGGTCTCTGACGTTGCCAACGCGATTCTCGATGGAACCGATGCGGTGATGCTTTCGGCAGAAACAGCGATTGGGAAGTATCCAGTCGAAACAGTCCAAACAATGGCCGGGATTGCGAGTGAGGTGGAATCACATCAAGCAGAGCGGATGATGCAGCACGCCCGGCAAGAAAAGCTCCGGGTCGTTGATTCGATTACCCGTTCGGTCGTCGAGACCGCTCACGAAGTCGGTGCTCGAGCCATTGTCGCGCTCACGGAAACCGGGGCGACTGCCCGTCTGATCTCCCGCCACCGGCCGCGGCTCCCAATCCTGGCGCTCTCCCACCATCAAGCAACCTGCAATCAGCTCACGCTCTCGTTCGGTTGCCTGCCCATCCATATCGGTGACTATCAAACTATTGAAGATGTCACTCGTATCGTGCGCGATCTGTGCGCCCAAGAGAGCATTTGTGCGAAGGGCGACAAAGTGGTCATCGCTGCCGGTGCGCCCTTCCATGTCCAAGGCTCAACGAACATGCTTCTCGTCGAAGTCGTGTAGGTGTCCCACGCTCAGGAGTAGCTTGGTAAGATTGAGGTATGCGAGCCGTTCGTATCTCTAATCGGGAACTCGCCAATCTCCTTGAAGAAATCGGGCAGATGCTCAGTCTCCGAGGCGAGAACCGGTTCAAGGTGATTGCCTACGAGAATGCAGCAACCGTTGTCCGTACGTATCCCAAAGAGCTCGCAGACGTCTACGAAGAAGAAGGGCTGGCCGGCCTTGAGGCTATCGAAGGCGTCGGGGAAGGGATCGGAACAAAAATCGAAGCACTGCTCACGACTGGTGAGCTTCCCTACTACGATCGGCTCAAGAAGAAGACGCCGGAGGTTGAGCTCGAACTGCTTGGCGTGACCGGCATTGGCCCAAAAACTGCCCGGAAGCTGTACGTGACGTTAAAGCCGGAGTCGATGGCCGATCTCAAGAAGAAGCTGAAGTCAGCTCGGGCGAAGAAGTATTTCGGCGAGAAGACACTTGCCAAGATCGGCGAAGCGCTGAAGGAGCGCCGGCATGAACGGCGGGCCTTGATTTCCGACGTCCTTCCAGTAGCTCTGAGGATTGTAGGCTGGCTGAGGCGGCGACCGGAGGTGATTGCCGCCGATCCGGTAGGGAGTCTTCGCCGTCGCAAGGAAACGATCGGGGATATCGACTTAGTATGCGCCAGTACTGACCGGGAACAGACCGTAGCGGCATTTGCTGCTGCCCGGTTTACCCGGCGGGTCGTGGCGAAAGGCACAGGACTGACCACGATTGTGCATGAGAGTGGGTTCCAAGTGGACTTGGAGTTGGTCGAGCCTCGTGATTACGGCTCGCTCCTCCAGCATTTCACCGGCGGCAAGGAACACA
>CAZOUL010000029.1:0-8782 GCA_964583025.1 uncultured Candidatus Saccharibacteria bacterium | reverse complement strand
ACAACGAGTACGGCTACTCGGTTCGGCTCGTGGAGATGGTTGGGAAAGCGGGGAAGTGATGCACGCTCTCTGGACCGGTTCGCTCGTTCTTGGATTGGTGAATATCCCAGTCAAGCTCTACTCAGCGATTGAGTCGCAGTCGCTCTCCTTCACCTTGCTCGATTCCAAGGACCACGCGCGCATCCGTTACCAGCGGGTCAGTGAGAAAACCGGGAAAGAAGTGCAGTGGGAGGATATTGTCAAAGGCTACGAGGCTGGCCGGGGGAAGTACTACATCCTCACGAAGGACGCAATCGAGACGCTGAAGCCGACGAGTACCGATGTCATTGAGATCAAGGAGTTTGTGAGCCGCGACGCGATTGACCCGGTCCTCACCGACAAGCACTATTTCGTTGCGCCGGCTGAGCAGAAAGAGAAGGCGTACTTTCTGTTCGTGGCCGCGCTCGAGCAAGCCGGAAAGGTGGCGGTGGGGCAGTTCGTGATGCGCGAACGCGAGCATGTGGTGATGATCCAACCGTACCAGCAAGGTCTCCTCCTCACGACCTTGCATTTTGCCCATGAGTTGCGCGATGTCTCCGATCTCGATGAACTTTCAGGAAAGCCGCGACTCGCAGACGATGAGCTACAACTGGCCGAACTCATTATCGACAAGCATACCCACCGGACCTTCAAGATCGAGAAGTACAAAGACAGCTTTGCAGAAAATCTCAAGAAAGCGGTGAAAGGGAAGCCCCTGCCGAAGAAGCGGGAGATTACGCGGGTTGAATCACTCATGGACGCCCTTCGCGACTCGGTGAAGTAGCATGCCCCGCCTTGCGCCGATGTTGGCCCAAGTCGGTACGGAATCCGACCTGGGACGCGCCGAGCATCTTTTTGAACCGAAACTCGACGGGACGCGGGCGCTTTGCCTCGTGGTAGGCACGGAGCTGAAGCTTGTGAACCGCCGGGGTCGGGAGCTTACTAGCCGGTATCCCGAGTTTGCCGATTTGCGCAAGCACATCTTGGCCGAGTCGTGTGTGCTCGATGGAGAAATCATTGTCTACGACACTGAGGCGAAGCCGAGTTTCACCCTCCTTCAGCGGCGGGAGCATGTTCAGTCGCCAACCGACATCGAGCAGAGGAGTAAGGAACACCCGGCAACGTACGTGGTGTTCGATATCCTCATGAAAGACAGTGAGGATCTGACAGGCCTGCCGCTCATCGAGCGCAAAGCAGTCCTTCATAAGACGGTCCGACCGGGCAGGAGGATCGAGCGGATGTTTACCACCAATAATGGCCGTGGCCTTTGGCAGGAAGTGAAGGCCCGGGCGCTCGAAGGCGTGATGGCTAAGCCGCTTGCTAGCCACTACTACCCAGGCGAGCGACCGCCGGTGTGGTTGAAAATTAAGTATTTGAAGCGGCTTGACGCAGTGATTGTCGGTTATACGAGCGAGAAGCGAGCAATATCCGCGCTTGTAATGGCCCATTGCCGGGAAGGGGCGTGGCAGGCTATCGGCCGGGTCGGTACCGGTTTCACCGATGAGTTGCTCGCCGATCTGGCCGCCCGGTTGCGGCCGCTCAAGCGCCGGATCCCGCCTACGGGCCTGCGCGCGAACGGTACAGCAGCGGTGCAGTGGGTGCGCCCCGAGCTCGTCGCCGAAATTGAGTATTTGGAACTCACCAAGTCGGGAACGATGCGGGCCCCCTCCTTCATCCGCCTGCGCGACGACAAGTCAGCCGAGGAGTGCGCGGCATGACGTGGGTGCAAGAACGCTTACCATTGAAAAAACGCTTCACATAGTATTTTGCTGAGCGGCTAGAGCAGAGGGAGTACAGTGATTTACGGTGATCGACGTTCTACGAGCTACTGCCACCGTCAAACAGCCTGCCGGCTGCTATACTGAGACCATGGCGTTGACGAAAGACGATCTCAAGAAAATCCAGGCCATGTTCGATGCCCAGGCAGAACGGTTTTTCAAAGCTAGAAATTTTGGATTTCAAAATAACTCAGCTCGAGAAAAGATTGACCCAAGAAATTGACGCGCTGAAAGTGAGTCAAGAAGGAGTGAGAGAAGAAATTGCGAATCTCCGTGAGGATGTCGAAGCATTCGTAAAACTGCGACTGAAAACCAGCGAGCAATCCAGTCACTCAATCGCCGGGTGATCCGGCTGGAGAAGAAAGCCGGGTTGCGACCATGAACTTGCGTGAGGAATTCGCCGAGTTCCAAGAGTGGCTGGCAGTGCTCCGAGAGCAGAGGACCGAGGTCCAGATGCTGGCGAAGCTCGACAATCTTTCCGTCCGCAAGCTTGCCCTCTCGGATCTCAAAGCAATTGAAGGAGATCTCATTGCCCTTGAACAGGAATATCGGCTGCTTGAGTCCCAGCTTGACGCCCTAGAGAAGTTGATAGAACCCGTTGATCGAGGGCCAGCTGACTAGAGCAAGCGCTTGAGCGGTTCTTCGGCGCTGTCGAGTTCCAGTGATTGCATCTCTTCTGGCGAAAAGAACTGTGCTGTGCGGATGTCATTGGCCAGCTGCCACTCTGTTGAAGCTGGCGTGACATCGTAGGCGATAACCAGGCAGTGGGTCTCGGTATCTTTATACTGCTTGGTCCACACGAAGCGCGGCCGCTCGCTGATATTTGCAATCCCGACGCCAAGCTCTTCCTGGATCTCGCGGCGGAGGGCATCGAGGATATCCTCGCTGTGCTCGAGCGATCCGCCCGGAATGCTCCAATGGGTGCCGCGCTCCTGAACAAGCAGGTACCGGCCCGCTGAGTCAGCGATGAGCGCTTTGACGGAGACGCGGAACAGTTTACTCGACATGCGGTACGTCCGGGGTGGTCCGGTAGTAGCCCAGGGCGTCGAGGGCGGGGAGGCGAAGGCCGGCAATGAACTCAAGGGTCGCCCCGCCGCCAGTGGAGACGAACGAGTACTTGGCCAGGTCAATCTCGGCCTCGTTGATCGTGCCAACGGTATCGCCGCCAGAGACGATGGTTAAGGCTTGCTGGTTGGCGGCAATCGCCTTGGCAATATCTTGGGTGCCGAACTTGAAATCTTGGGCGGTGAGGCTGGTGACGCCGACCGTGCCGTTCCAAAAAATCATCTGGGCGCTCGCCAGGATCTCTATGTAGCGCTCCCGGGTTTTGGGCCCAATATCCATGATCTTTTGGTTCTGCCAGACGTAGTCTTCCGGCAGGACGAATTTGCTCGGATGGGTCCGGAGCAGTGTTTCGGCGGCATTCAGTTGTTCGAGTTCTACGGTTGAGCGTTTCGTATCCATGCCCTGGGCTTTGGCGAACGTATTGGCCATCACGCCGCCGAGGAGAAACGTGTCGACGTGGGGAGCGAGCCGGTCGATGACCGGCAGCTTCGTTGAGACTTTCGAGCCGCCAAGGACGCAGACATACGGGTGGTTGATCTCGATGGAGAGTTTGGCGAGCGAGCCAACTTCCTGAAGGAGGCGGAGACCGGCCGCGGGTTCCCGGGCTTCCTTCGTGGCGCCCGCGGTTGAGGCGTGGGCACGGTGGGCGACGGCGAAGGCATCGTAGACGAACGTGTCGCCGAGGTGGGCAATCGAGCGGCCGAACACCCCGTCATTCTCGGCTTCGCGCCAGTCGAAGCGGATGTTTTCGACGAGGTAGACACCCCTCGTCACAATGAAGGCAGGGAGCGGGAACTCGCCGAGTTGGCGGGTACTCAGGGTTTCGCTCGTTTCGCCGAGGAGCTCCTTGAGGCGCCAGGCCACCGGCTCGAGCGAAAGACGGGGATTGCCCGCCTTGATCCGTTCGAACTTCTCGCGGGGGCGGACGACTGGCCGGCCGAGGTGGGAGATGAGAATGATCTGTTTGGCGCCCGAGTCCTTGAGGTAGGTGATCGTCGGCAAGGCGGCTCGGATGCGGTAGTCGTCGAGAATGGTTCCCTCGGCCGACATCGGCACGTCGAAGTCGGTTCGGACAACGACCACGCGGCCTTTGGGTTCAAGTTCTCGAACGGTGCGCATGTACTAGAATCTACCGGTCGGGTGGTTGCTTGGCAATCGAGAATCGCTCATGATAGGCAACATGTCGGTGACCAAAGAAACATTTCCCCACCTGGCTGCCACCGTTCTCGCGATCGACGAACTCGCGCCGAATATCAAGCAGTACACGCTCGCCCGGGCCGACGGCGAGCCGTACCCTTTTGTTCCTGGCCAGCATCTCTTGGTCTGGGGTGCCGAGAAGTACACGACGTACTCAATTGGCTCTTCGCCGAATGCTCCCGAGACCTTCCAGTTCTCCGTCCGGCGGACTGGGGCTGGCACGATCTACCTCTTGGACACGGTTCGCGTCGGGGACACGGTCACGGTGACACCGCCGATGGGCAAAGGCTTTTCTCAGGAGCTCTTAGCCGGCAAATCACTCTGGTTCATTGCCGGGGGCATTGGTTTGATGGGGCTCTCGGCCCAAATTTTGGCGCTCGAAGAGTCGACCGAACGTGCGCACGGTGAGCACAAATTATTCTATGGCCTTAAAGACCGGCAGGAGTTACTCTGGCCGGATCGGCTCGAGCGCTGGCGGGCATTCATGGACATTGACGTGACAGGTGACGGCCGGCACCTGGTCGGCGACTTGCTGCACGAAGGGCTCGACGGTCATGCAGAAGTTGCGGCATTGATCTGCGGGCCGGCAGCGTTCTTCCGGCCAGTACTCGAAGCCCTTCTCAAGGTAGGGGTTCCGCCCCGCCAGATTCTCAATAACATTTGGGAATAACAGGGAAAGCCGGTATACTCCGAACCTATGACTGATAGCATCACTCCTAAGAATCATAAGAAACTCCCACACTCGCGCCACGAGTTCGACGTGGAAGTGAGTCCAGCACGGATGAGTACGTATTTTGAGCATGCCTACGCTCGGTTAGCGCCGGCGGTCGAGATCAAAGGGTTCCGGCCTGGCCAGGCGCCGCGGTTGATGACCATTCAAAAGATCGGCCAACAGCGCTACTTCCAGGAAGCGATGGATTTGGCCTTGCCGGCCACCTATGCCGAAGCAATGAAGTCGCTCGAGCTCCGGCCAGTGGCGCCGCCAGAAATTTCAATCCAGAGCTACGGCGAGGGCGCACCGCTCGTGTACCATGTCACCGTTGACGTGATTCCTGATGTTGATCCCGGTGAATACGCGAAGGTCCGGGTGAAGGCAACCACGCCAGATACCGCCGTCAACGCTGATGAAGTCAACGACGTACTTGAGCGGCTCCGCAAGCAACAGGCTCAGACGAAGGAAGTCGACCGCCCGGCCAAGAAAGGCGACCGGGTTGAGATTGACTACGTGGGCACGGTCGACAACGTCAAGCGCGACGACCTTTCGAGCCAACACTTCCCGGTGATTTTGGGTGACGAGGTGCTACCGAAGGATCTCGAAGCATCCCTGGTTGGCAAGAAGAAGGGCGACGCCTACGAACTCGAGACGAAGGTTGAGAAGCAGGCGGTCAAGTTTTCCATCACCGTCCACTCGGTTGCCGAGGTAACGCTGCCGGAAGTGGATGCCGCGTTTGCCAAGCAATTTGGTCGCAAAGACGCCGACGACCTAAAGGATGCGATCAAGAAGCAGCTTGCCCTTGAGAAGGCGGATGTGGCCCGGAAAGAGCTCGAGGAAAAGGTGCTCGACGCTGTCTTGAAGAAGGCAAAGGTGGAGCTCCCCAAGAGCTTGGTGGAAGAAGAGATCACCCGTCGGGTAGAGCACATCAAGTCGCAGCTCGGCGTCATGTATCCAAAGTTTCTTGAGCAGAAGAAGTTGACTGAAGAAAAAATTCGCAAGGAATTTGAGGCGCCGGCTGAGCAATCGGTCAAGACGGGCCTTGTGCTCGGTGAAATCGCCAAGAAGGAAGGGTTCGGCAAGGAGCAGAAAGAGGGCGAGGACGACGCTGCCTTCCAGCGCCGCGTCGTTCGTCGGGTTGTCGACTTCCTCGTTGCCTCGGCAACCGGCGAGAAGACCGAGAAAGATCCAGAGAAAGAAAAGCAGGATACGCGCAAGGACTAGCTCCCGCTCCGCTCATCTCCTACAATCACCCCAGTCTTTGGAAGGGGTGATTTGTTTAACATGGAGGCAATCGTTTGTGCTGGAGGGGATCCGATCAGCGCGCCTGGTGCCGGGGCGCTGCCGAGATTTAAGGGAATGCAGCTAGTCGGTGAGCAGCCGATGGCGTCTTACGCAGTGGCCGCCCTTCGGGGTGTCCCAGAGATCTTGGACGGCGGCATCGTTCTTGTTGGCGAACAAGTGGAACTTCGTGATCCGCTGTGGGCGGGTGTCCGGGCCCAGGTGCTGCCTGCCCGGCGCCACATTGAAAGCGCTCGGCGCGGCATCGAAGCGCTCAAGGATCCCTCCCAGCCGTGCTTGTTGCTCTGCGGCGATGTTGTTGGGGTGACCACCGAGGGCATTGCTTCGTTCATCCGACGGTTCCGGGAGCGTTCGCTCTTCGAGCGCTCCGACTGCATGTCGGCCCACTACAACCACCAGTGGGAGCCAGCCCGGCTTGTCGATGTCTGCTATGGCTACGTCCGACAGGAAGCGGCCGAGCGGCAGTTCGGCCGGGTACCGCATACTTGGGTCCGGCTCAGAGGGATCGGCCGCGTCTGTTCGGCTGGGGTGGGGATTATTTATCCGAGTGCTTTCGAGAAGATCGCCACGACGCTCGATGAGCTCAGCGGTCTCCGGAAGAACGTACTCGCCTTAGCCTCGTGGCTGGGGTGGTGGAACATCGTCCGCTACCTCTTCAACCGCGTGACCCTGCAGCAGCTCGAGTGGGAGATGGGGCTCCGGCTCGGGGTCACCTGCATTGGCGTTGAGGCCCCAGGAGAGTTCAGCTTCAACATCGATGACGCAGTATCATTAGCGCGGGCAAACCAACGCTTTGCCGTTGCGTCCTAACCTCTAGAGGTGCCTTACCGGCACCTCTTCGACTTTTTGGGCCTCTATCGTTAATAATGGAAAGGTCAGGCAACAAAGGAGACCCCATGGAAGAAATCAGATCACAAATGCTTATTCCCACCGTTATCGAGAAATCCCAGTTCGGCGAGCGGGCCTACGACATCTACTCCCGGCTCTTAAAGGAGCGGATTATCTTTGTTTCCGGTCCGATCGAAGACCACATGGCCAATCTCATTGTTGCCCAGCTGCTCTTCTTGGAGAGCGAAGACCAGAGCCGGGACATTCAGCTCTACATCAACTCGCCGGGCGGGTCGGTCACGGCCGGGATGGCGATCTACGACACGATGGAGTACATCAAACCCGACGTCTCCACCATCTGTGTGGGCATGGCCGCTTCAATGGGTGCCTTCCTTCTAGCCGGCGGCCACAAGGGCAAGCGGTTTGCTTTGCCCCATGCCAAGGTAATGATCCACCAGGTGATGGGCGGCGCCACCGGCCAGGCCACCGATATCAAGATCCAAGCCGAAGAAATCCTCAGGATCAAAGACGTGATGAATACGATCCTGGCCGAAAAGACCGGCCAGCCCAAGAAGAAGGTCGAAGAGGACACTGAGCGCGACAAGTACCTGACCGCCGAGGAGTCGAAGAAGTACGGCCTGATCGACGACGTCGTCCAGAGCCCGGCCGCGGCTAAGGGTGGGAAGTAGTCGCACCTCGCACGAAAACCTGTTACGATCCGGCCAGCACCCTGGCCGGATCTTTTATTTTTTTGGGAAGGAAAATTCGTTCCAAATGTCGATTTTTTTGGGGGAATCGGTCGTATTTCCCAACGGTGAGTTCGATGGACACGTCGTGCGGGATATTCTCGACTCAGGATTTGGGGGCAGATGTTACCTGTTCATTGAAAAGGGGAGTCTGCTCAAATACCTGGACGACGCTTGGGCACTGGGTAACGTGGTGCGGGTGAACGGCACCCTGCTTGATCAGCTCGACCACACCCGCTTGTTTGCCCTAGGCAACAAGCCATACCAGCATATTGCAACGCTTGACCGCCAAGTGAACCCTGGCGGCCTTATCGACTGGGCGCTCCAGTATGGTGCGAAGGCCGTGCTCCTCGGCGATCGTACAACGGCGGCAACAAACGGCCGGATCACAATGATCCAGCGCGTGCAACAGCTTCGACATATTTTTACTCCAGCTCAGTAAACTCGGCCAGGCATCGCGCCTGGCTTTTTCTTTGCTACGATACAGCCAATGAATACAGAAGCGATCACCAACTTCCTCTTTGAGCTCGCCTCGCTCCGCCGGGTGACCCGGACACACCGGCAGTACATCCCGGACGCGGCCGATGACAACATCGCCGACCACAGTTTCCGGGTGGCGATGATCGGTCTCATTCTGGCTGAACTTGAGGGAGTGAACCGTCATACGGTGCTCAAAATGTGCCTGTTCCACGATATCGCCGAGGCTCGGACCGGCGATGCCAACTACTTGAATCAGCAGTACGGCGAGTTGCGGGAAGACGAGGTGGTGCGTGACCAGATGGAGCAGCTGCCGATCAGAGACGAGGTTCTCGCCATTGTTACTGAGTACGAAGCCCGCCAGACGCCTGAGTCGCACGTAGCCAAAGACGCCGACCTTTTAGATCAAATGGTCTTGCAGCAAGAGTACTTCCGCAATGATCCGGAGAACCATGAGATCTGGCACAATCATGCCCAAAAGAGTCTCACAACGGCCTCGGCCCGGGCTTTGGCACAAGAGATCCGCCAGACCAACCCTTTCCGGTGGCTCTACGTGGCAGCTGGCAAGAAAACCAACACGGTGGTCGGAGCCCGCCCAGCCTCTTGACAGCCGTTTGGCCGCCCCATATACTTCCCGAGTAGAGGTTCTATGAAGGAAC
>CAZOUL010000028.1:0-8973 GCA_964583025.1 uncultured Candidatus Saccharibacteria bacterium | reverse complement strand
CCCATTTTTTGGCTCCGGCCCAGGTCGGGAGTTTCTCTTAGTCCGTCAGGTCCACGGCGGCCATTGGAGTTTTCCCAAAGGCCACGGGGAGGAAGGCGAGGAGCCCCGTGAGGCAGCGCTCCGGGAGCTTGCCGAAGAAACCGGCATCACCGAGGTGGTACTTGTCGACCTCCCACCGATCATTGAACGCTACGAGCTGGTCGATTGGGAAGGGTCGCGCCGGAACAAAGAAGTCACCTACTACCTGGGCCAGGTAGCGGAGAAAGCGGTCAGGCCGGACCCGGCCGAGGTGCTGGAGTACGCTTGGGTTCACCTCGGCCTTCTCGATGAGTACCTCAAGTTTCGAACCAGCCAGGGCCTAGTGGAGGCGGTGAAGCAGGCGCTCAAAGAGCTCTGAGACTTCTCTAGAAATCGTAGAGAGAGCTACCGTCGCCGGTGTCGGTCCCGGTTTCGACCGTTCCGCTGGCGCCGCCGTAGAGGCCGCCAGACGTGTCGTCAGGCTTCAGGAAGAAATAGTAGATTGCCCAGTAGAGCAGTCCGCCGATCACCAGGTAGAGGAGTGCCCACTGCCAGACCGGCCGCTTGCCATAGCCTGAGCTTGATTGTTGTGGCTGCCCACCCTGCTCGTTCGGGTTATTTTCTTCCATCCGGCCTCCTTTTTTTTCTTGCTCCACTCAGCGTACCAAGGATTCGGCTTGACAGAAGTGTATACTTACTAAAAGAGGCAAAAAGAAGAAAGGAGCAGCGATGTCGAAACATCTCACACCTCATCCCTTCTTCTCCCGTCGGTTCCCGTCGCTCTTTGACTGGGACGATGAGCTTTTTACCCGGAGCGAGGGCGGATCTGGGCTGGAGGTTTCTGAGGATGAGACCCATGTGATCGTCAAAGCCCATCTTCCGGGAGTCGACGCCGACGCCGTTGACATGACCTACGAAGACGGCGTGCTCTCGATTCAGGGGCAACTCGAAGAACAGGAAGAGGACAAGAAAAAGAAGTTCTACCGGCGAGCCAAGAGCAGCTTTGCCTACCAGGTAACGGTTCCAGGGGTCGTCGATGAAGAGGCCGAACCGGAAGCCCGAATGAAAGACGGCGTATTGACGGTGAGGTTTCAGAAGCAAGAACAGAAGCAGCCTCGGAAAATCAAAGTCAGTAAGTAAGCGAGAGCGGCCGGCCGGCCGCTCTTCTTTACAGGGACGCTTTTCCAGGAGTAGGCTAGAAGAAAAGCGAGGTCTCCATGAGTAAGAAGTCCGAGGAGAAGAGGGCAACCACGAAGCGACTGTACCGATCGGAGAGCGACCGGATGATTGCTGGCGTGGCCGGTGGGTTGGCAGAGTATTTTGCGATCGATTCGACGCTGGTCCGCTTGCTCTTCGTGTTGCTCGTCGTGTTCGGCGGCTCCGGCATCCTGCTCTATATCATCCTCTGGATCGTGATGCCCACGAAATCCTCGGCGCACACGGCCGGCAGTGAGGAAGTGGTGAAGCAGAATGCCAAGGAACTTGAGCAGCGGGCCACGGCCTTTGCCAAAGAGGCCGAGCAGATGGCAGACAAAACCGAGGCTCGGACCTGGTTTGGGATCATACTCCTGGTGCTCGGCGCCTGGTTTCTGCTGGCAAACTTCGGCATCCTCGAAGCGATCATGGTTGGCAAGCTCTGGCCGCTTATTCTCGTGATCATTGGCGTAGCGATTCTCGTTCGCAACCAGAACGGAGGCACCGAATGACCGGCGCACTGGTTCTCATTGCAGTTGGGGTTCTCCTCCTTCTCACGAATTTCGGGATAGTGGAGTGGCAGGTATTTGCCGAACTCTGGCGATTTTGGCCACTGCTCTTGGTGCTGTGGGGCTTGCAGCTGGTGTTTGGCACGTCTCGGCCTGCCCGGGCGATCATCGCGGCACTTGGATTGCTCGGCCTGCTCTACGCCGTGTCCTTCTCGCTCTACGTGACGAGTCCGGCGACGCGAGACACCTTGGCGCCGCTTGCACCGCTCTTTCCTGAGAGGGTTCGGACGATTGATGCCGAGCCGGTGACGCGGGTGATTCCTGCGGCCGACGGGTCGGGGGTATCCCAACGGATGATTACCGCTGATATTGGCGCCGCGGATTTTACCGTGACCGACGACGCTGGGCTCGCGAATCCGCTCACGCTCCACTCGCCGGAACACGATCCAGCGGAGTTGAACTGGGACCGCGAGGACGAAACCCTCAATATCTCTATCGCAACGCCGTCGTGGTGGTTCCCAAAGTTCGGCAACCGGGATTACCGGCTGGTGCTCGGCCAGGTTGGCATCCCAACGGAGCTCGTCATGCACGTCGGGGCAAGTAAGGTAGCGGTTGATCTCGACGATGTCCCACTCACGAGCTATGAGCTCGACTTGGGCGCGGGTGCCGGAGACGTCGCCTTCGGCGAAGCCTCGGTACCGGCAGACGCTTCTCTCAATGTCGGCGCCGGTTCGGTGGATCTCACGTTGCCTGAACAGGTGGCCGTAGAGCTCACCTACACCGTCGGTGCTGGGCGTTTGAGTATCGATGACGAGGTCTTTGCGGGCGCCGAAGACGGTACTTATACCGCAGCAGGGGAGGGGCCGACGATGCGCTTGAACGTCGACGTCGGCGCCGGGAACGTCTCGATCGAGCGAAAGTAACAAAGAAAAAAGCCGGCTTACGCCGGCGGTGAGGAGTGCCCGAAGTGTCTTTGTTACCTTCGCTGCACTGCCTCATGGAGGGTGCCATTCTGCTTGAGTGCAAAATGGACTCGGAATTTCCACCCGATATCCTTGGGTTCTGGAAATTCCTCGCGTTCTACGAGGTCTGCCAGGTACGACAGAAATTCATGTCGTAGCCCGGAAGGCTCGACCCCGCAGAAAAGGGTTGACGAGCAATCCATCTCCCCGATGTCTTCGAGGTAGATGGTGAGGATTTCGCGCACTAACAGGAGCCCATTTTTCATCGAATAACCTTTGAACTGGTCAAACGATGAGAGGGCAATGACTGCTGCCTTGCAGCGCTCGTGCGGCGTCCTTCGCCGGTCGAGCGGGTGGGCGAGCGGAAGGGTCTTACCCTTTTTCTTCCTTGCCGCTCTCTTCCACGCCCGCTCCAATCTTTGGTGCCGAGTTTTTATAACTTCTGACACCTTCTCCTGTCGGCGACGGACCAGCTTGGCGATCTCTCGGATCGTCAGGCCAATCTGTCTGAGTTCGTAGGCCACGTAGGGCAAATCGAGCTCGTCGATTGGCGGCAGGCGCTTCTGTTCGCGGCTGATTCTCTTTTTCCCTCTCTTGCTTTTTCCATTCACACTTTGTTAACTTCCCCTCTTTGTCTTTGCCTCCCCAGGAAACGAGGCAACCTGGAAGTGTAGGGGAAGGAAGGGCATTGGTCAAGAAAAAGGGCGCTGGCCACGAAGGGCACAGCGCCACGTACTCAGGAGGAGGTAACCGGCTTAGGCCGGTGTGGGAACGGCGAGTTCTTCGCCGGTGGGCTTGAAGCTGAAGCTGCCGCCCCAGCTATCGAACCCGAAGGAGGCTTTCCAGGCTCGCTCGACCCGCGCGGGATCAAGCGGTTCGGTCACCAGAAATTGCTCGAGCAGCCAGTCGTGCTGGTACTGGCTCTGGACACAATTGAACGCGGGTCCGATCACCAAGTAGTGGCAGTGGTCTTTCTTTTTCTTCCGCACCTTGAGCATAACGGCCAGGCGGCTGGCCGGATCGAAAGGGACTTTCCGTTCCGAGAAGAATCCCTCGAGTGTGTTTTTAATGACGACGTCGCTCAGACGAGCGGGGACGCCATTGCCATTATTGCTTCCCCCGCGTTCCAACACCACGACCTTCAGTTCCACGTCTTTTTTACCTTCCCTCATTGTTATTCCCCATAAGGCCCAGGACCCTCATGAGGTGGGGAGAGTATGGCAAAACGTTTGGGGTGGTTCAACTGCTGCGATTGACTTCGAGGTAGCTTTTCCCTAATATCCGTTCGTTGCGTCCTGGGGCAACAATTCTTAACAGGCGGTGAGAAAGATGAAAAAAGTAGCAATATGGCTCCAATGCGGAGTCATGTTTGTTCTGCTGGTGGGCCTTGCGACCTTGGCCCAGGCAGATAGCGAGCATGAAACTCCTGAACAGAAGTTTCATGCCCTTATGAACCAGATCCTTGAAGGAAAGACAGAGAAAAACTTCGAGGTTGGTGGGCACAAACTCCGCCTTCGGAAGAACAACGTGAGCAGCCACGTCTTGTTCGTAGAAGAAGGATTTGGAGTGGGCCTGACTCCATCGGGATCGTCGTGGTACCTCTACAATGCCTGGCCAACCTGGCATGCCAGGCAAGAAATCGAGGGAGATCGCGATCGGACGATGGCGGTACTGGTTCTCACAATGCTTGTGAGGGATCAGTACCCAAAGGATTTTTTGACTGAGCTCGACGCTTGGATAGCTGAGCGCCGACAAGGTCAAGAAAACAGCCAGAGTAATATCTGGCCAGGAATAAAGAAAAAGTAAAAAATTGACCAGGGGGTCACCGCCATGGGGCGCAACAGACGTTGCGCCCCTTTTTCTTTATATTCTCCCCACCGTGCCCCACCCGCCTTCGCTCCAATGAGCTACGGCAGGGCACGCGCTCACCTGAGATTCTAGACACGCTCGGGGAGACAAGGGGTGGTCATACTTCGGAAGGTAAGTCGGGGGCCTTGGTCCGATTCACAGGTTATCCACTTGATAGCCGATCGGGGGACGTGTAGGATTTGAACAGTTGAGTGTGGAGATGTGGAAAAAAGTGGGGAAAACCACTGAAAACGGTGGAAAAGTGAGGAGGAGGGGATGTCTGACTTGAAGCAGCGCACCGGGATTCGTTCCATGAACGACCTGCACCCGGCTCCTCACTCCCTACCCACCACCCAAGACATAAGGACCCAATGTTCGTCGGAGAATACACGCACAATCTCGATGCCAAAGGCCGCCTCGCCATCCCGTACCGGATGCGTCGCGAGCTTGAAGATGGTGCGGTTGTTACCCGTGGCATTGATGGGTGCTTGACCCTTTACACGAAGACGGAATGGGACAAGTTGGCGAGTAAGATTGCCGGCTTGCCGATCTCGGATCCGAAGGCGCGCCGCTTTGCCCGGTTCTTCTTGGCCGGGGCCGCGGAGCTTGAGTTCGATAAGCAGGGTCGGATCTTGCTGCCTCCGTACCTTCGCGAGTACGCGAAGTTTGGCAGCGAGGTGGTGATTGCCGGGGTCTACAACCGGGTGGAGATCTGGAGCAAGGACGCCTGGGCAACCCAACAGGCAACCGTGTCGCCAACCGAAGATTTGGAAGGATTGGATATCTGAGGAGCATCGGCGAGGAACCGGCAACCGCTTCAAAGCGGACGGTCTCTGGCCTGGTTTTCCTCACTAACAACCAGCTCCGACGTTTCAGTCGGAGACCCAGGGGAACCCAACCAACAGGTTGGGAAAACTGGAGGGGCACCGCGGTCCGGGCGCGCTCCTGAACATGGAGGGAAGTTCAGGAGCCGCTCAGCCGCGAAAGGCTCACTATGCACCACGATCCCGTTTTACTCGATGAGTCGCTCGACGCACTCGACCTCGCACCAGGAGATCGAGTGGTTGACGCAACGCTCGGCCTCGGCGGCCACGCCCGGGCTTTTCTCGAAGCAGTTGGCCCGCAGGGGCGGCTGCTCGGTATCGAGCGGAGTGCACAGGGTTTGGCTGAAGCCCGTCGACGCCTCGCCGCACATGAACAGCAGGCAACGCTCGTGCACGGCGATTTTCGGCGGTTGGCTGAGCACATTGCCGACGCAGGGATCCAGCCAGTGCAGGCTGCGTTCTTCGACCTCGGCCTCGCTTCTTGGCAGGTCGACGAGGGGCACCAAGGTCTGAGCTTTGCACATGACGGGCCACTCGACATGCGGCTAGGCCACCAGGGAGAGCCCCTGGGGCAAGCCGATGATCCGAGCCAGTGGACCGACGACCGCGATCTCGCCCACTGCGTGCGAACCTGGCGATTCAAGCCAGCGTCTGAGTTCCTCGCTCGGGCCACCCAGCAAGACATCGAACGGATCCTCCGCAGCCTTGGCGGCGTTCGGCAAGCGACCCGAGTCGCCGCTGCCATCGCCACCGCACGACAATCACAGCCGATTATGACGACGAAAGACTTGGTCGCCGCAATCGGGAGTGATTCACCGAAATTACTCGCTCCCACCTTTCAATCGTTGCGCATTCTGGCCAATGATGAATATGGCGCACTTGCCGCTGCGATCCCCGCAGCCTGGCAGTCGCTTGCCGTCGGAGGCCGACTGGCACTGATCAGTTTTCACGGCGGCGAGCACCGGCTCGTCAAGCAGCTGCTCCGCGCGCTGCCGAACCACAGTCCAGTGAGGAAGGTGGTGCCCAGCGATGGTGAAGTAGCAAACAATCCGCGTTCGCGTTCTGCGCAGCTACGCGTGACGAGACACGAGGGGATCCAACAATGAAGCAAATCCAGCTCACAAACGAGAAGCAGCATCAAGAAGGTGTGCGCAAGCACACCGTGAACCGGGTGATGCACATTGGCCCGGTGAGCCTGCGCGTGCTCACGATTGCCTCGCTCTCGAGCTTGCTCTTGCTCTATCTTGCCCAAACCACCCAAGGCGCGACCAAGTCGTACGAAGTCCAATCTCTCCAAGCCACCCAAGAGGAGCTGGTCGAAGACGTGGAACGGCTTGAGCTTGAGGCGCAGCGACTCCAGTCACTCGGAGAAATTCAGCGTGGCCTCGGCGACCGAGTCAACGAGGAATTTGAACCAGTCGGGGACATTGAGGCCATCGAACCAACTGCCGACCAGCCGAGCGCATAAGCCTGTGCCAGTGACAACGCAGCGTTGGGTAGCCTGATGAAGCAATGGCAGCGGCAGTCACCAACGACCCAGATTGCCGATTGGCAGTCGCGTCTCAACATTCTTACGTTCTGCTTCCTGGCACTCGCCGGCCTTATGACCTGGCGGCTATTTCAGAAGAGCGTGATCGAGCACCCGACGTATGCAGCGAAAGCGGAGTCGCAGTACGAAGTCTCAAAGGAGCTGCCGTCCAGGCGTGGCGCAATTCTGGCCCAAGATGCTGAGCGCGGCGTCGTCGTTCCGATGGCTGCGACTGAAGAACTGTTTGATATCTCCGTTGTTCCTCGGAACGTGAAAGACAAGCACGCGGCAGCCGCTGCACTGGCCAAGGTCTTTCTGCTCGACGAGCAGGCGGTATTTGAACAAATCAATAACGATCGACTCTACATCCCGCCGATCGTCCGGGGCGTTTCCAAGGTGCAGAAGGAGGCAATCGTTGAGCAGGGTTTCTCGGGACTTCTCATTGAGCGCCGGCATCAACGGGTCTACCCCCAAGGGAGTATTGGCGCCCATATTCTTGGCTTCGTGAATCGCGACGGCATTGGCAACTACGGCGTTGAGGGGTACTACGAGGACGACTTGCACGGGATCGCGGGATCGGTGGTCGGGGAAAAAGACACGCTCGGCCGCCTCATCTCGACAGTGAGCAAGGTTGCCCCAGAGGACGGTGTCGACCTCGAACTTACGATTGACCACAACGTGCAATTTGCGGCAGAAGAGCGTTTAGCGAGAAGCATCGAAGCCACGGGAGCCAAGAGCGGTCAGATCGTCGTCATGGATCCCACGAACGGCGAGCTGATTGCGCTGGCTGCCACGCCAACGTTTGATCCGAACCGATTCAATGAGTACGCCGAGCATCCGGAGGTCTTCTTAAATCCGACTATCTCAAGCGTGTATGAGCCCGGCTCGATCATGAAACCGATTATCATGGCCGCTGCGATCGATCGAGGCAAGATCGAGCCAGATACTGAAGAGGTCTTTGGAGAATCTGTCGTCGTCCAAGGCTATGAAATTCGCACCGCGCTCGACAAGGCGTTTGGCCGCGAGACAATGACCCAAGTGTTGGAAAACTCTGACAACGTTGGCATGGTCTGGGTTGCCGACAAAATGAGTAGCGAGGAGATGTACGAGCATTTCCTGAAGTTTGGATTCGGGGACGCCACCGATATCGACTTAGTTGGCGAGACCCAGGGCGCGTTGCTGCCGGTGGGAAGCTGGCGGGCAATCCATAAGGCGACGATGTCGTTTGGCCAGGGAATTTCTGTGACGCCCATGCAAATGGTTCGGGCTTGGGCCGCGATGATTAATGGGGGCACGTTAGTGACACCCCATGTCACCAAGAAAGTGGTCGGTGAGCGTGGAGTCGCTGTTGAGGCGGAGTGGTCGATGGAAGAGGGGGTCATCCGGCCGGAAACGAGTGAGAAACTGCGACGGATGCTCGAATCAGTAGTGACGAATGGCCCCTATGGCCGGACCAGAATTGCCGGATATGCCATTGGGGGAAAGACGGGAACTGCCCAGATCGCCGCGCCTGAGGGCGGTTATCTGGAAAGCGAGTATACCCACTCGCTGATGGGATTTTTTCCGGCTGATGCGCCGAGGTTTCTCATTCTTGTGAAAGTCGATCGGCCCGAGACTGCGGAATTCGCAGAGAGTACGGCCGGTCCGCTCTTCAACGACCTGGTCAAGTACATGATCAACTATTACGATATAGCACCGAGCAAAGAGAAAACGGAGTAGCATGCGTCGCCTAAAAACAATTGCCCGAACGATCGTGGAGCGAATACTCGCTTGGTCGGCCCGGCAGGTTTTGGCCCGCGAGCAGCCGCTGATCATCGGTATCACTGGTTCGGCAGGCAAGACGAGCACGAAAGAGGCGATCGGCCACCTACTGACAAAAACCTTGGCCAAGCAGCGGGTCCGTATCGCCGCTGGCAACCTCAATACCGAGTATGGTCTACCGTTGGCTATTCTCAGTGTACCGAAGCCAGAAGGCACTTGGCCGTGGGTGCAGACAGTTGGCCAGGCAGTAATCCGCGCGATTACCGCTCGGCGGCCGGCGACCCCTGTTGTCCTTGTGCTCGAGTACGGTGCGGAGCAACCCGGAGACA
>CAZOUL010000027.1:0-9271 GCA_964583025.1 uncultured Candidatus Saccharibacteria bacterium | reverse complement strand
GTCATTCTATTTGTTGGTGCCCTGTTTGGGCCATTGAGTTCACTGTCACCGCTGATCGTTGAGCGCGCGTACGCCGCCACCGATAGCCAGCGCCTGTCAGAGCTCCAGAGGCAAGCTCGAGAGCTTGAAGAAGAGATCAAAGAAAATGAAGCGGCTGCCGCAGAAAAAGAAGATGAGGCCGCCGGTATTTCGACCGAAGTCAGCAGGCTCGAGAATGACATTGCCCTCACTCAGGCAAAAATTGCCGAGACCCAAGCTCAAATTGCCGTCGCCGAGCAAACGATCGAAGCCACTGAAGCCGAGATCGCAGCCCAGCAGGTAGAGCTAGAGAAGCAGCAGCGCAACCAAGACGAGACGATTCGCGTTCTCTACGAGACCTCAGTCGATGAGCTCATTTTTATCATCGCCAGCTCAAGCTCGCTCTCTGACGTCATTGAGCATGGTGAGTATCTCGAGGCTCTCGAAGGGCAAATCGATGCCGTGATTGCCCAGGTAGAGACGCTCAAAAAGGAACTCGAGGAGAAGAAGGCTGGCCTGGAGGCTGAGAGGACCTCGTTGGCTGCCCTGAAGGCCCAGCATGAAGCCTACAAAGCCGGCTTGGCAGATGAGAAGTCACGCAAAGACGCATTGCTGGCAAACACCGTGGCTGAGCAGCAGTCGTACGAAGACGCGGTCGAGGAAGCAAAACGGCTCAATTCCCAAGTAGAGTCTGAACTTCGGGCGATCCGCTCTCGCCTCACCCAACGGTCTGGCCCGGGCGTTGTCCAAGCGTCTGACCGGGGAACATCGGCAGTCGGCTTCCAGTGGCCGACGAATTACCGGTACATCTCGACCTATTTCGGTGGTTCGACGCCGTTCCAGCCAGGTGGCGGCCACGGCGGTCTCGATCTTGTCAACTCGGCGGGCACGCCAATCTACGCGGCATCGGATGGCACCGTCACCGCAGTTACCGAGATGGTTTCAGGTGGGAGGCTCTATGCGTACGGACGCTACGTTGTCATCGGACACAACGCTCGCTGGAGCTCGCTCTACGCCCACTTGCAGCACTTTGCCGTGAGTCCTGGTCAAGAGGTGAAGCGTGGCCAAGTGATCGGCTATATGGGCTCAACAGGCTGGTCAACTGGTCCGCACCTGCACTTCGAAATTTGGGAGTACTCAACCCGAGTCAACCCGATGAGCTACCTCCCCTAAACCTGGTGGGTAGGTCGGAATTCTGGTAGGATACGACCAATGACGGGAGACAACCAGGAGGGGAGAATCAGCGTTCTCACCGATGTCGCTGCTCAAGAGTCAGAGCAGCAAGATGAGGTTGTCCTCCGACCCCAGACTCTCCGTGACTTCTTGGGCCAAGGCGCAGTCAAGGAAAATCTTGCGGTTTTCATTCAGGCGGCCCGAGAGCGCCAGCAGCCACTCGAGCACGTGCTGTTCTATGGTCCGCCCGGGCTTGGCAAAACAAGTCTGGCCCACGTTGTTGCTCACGAGCTCGGCGTTGGGATTCGGGTAACGTCCGGACCCGCACTCGAGCGGCCTGGTGATCTCGCATCTATCCTTACGAACCTGGACGAGGGCGAGGTGCTCTTTATCGATGAGATTCATCGGTTGAAGCGGCCGATCGAAGAGATGCTCTATCCGGCAATGGAGGATTTTGTCCTCGATCTTATTCTCGGCAAGGGGCCGTCAGCGAAAACGATGCGCCTGGCGTTGCCGAAGTTCACGTTGATCGGCGCCACAACGCAAGTCGGCCGGCTCTCTTCGCCGCTGCGTGACCGCTTCGGCGCGCTGCTGCACCTCGATTTCTACGAGGACACGGACATTGCCCAGATCTTGGAGCGGAACGCCCGGGCGCTCCAGGTAGTCCTTGCGCCCGATGGATCGGCTGAGATCGCCAGGCGGTCTCGGAGAACCCCGAGAATCGCCAACCGGCTTCTCCGGCGGGTGCGCGATTACGCCCAGGTCCACCGGTTCGACCAGGTGACGCGAGGTGTCGCCGAGCGAGCATTGGCAATGCTGGCCATCGATGAGCGTGGGCTGACCAAGCTCGATCGGGCACTGCTGGCCGCAATCGTTGAGACGTACCAAGGTGGCCCCGTTGGCTTATCGACTCTGGCGGCGGTGATTGGCGAGGACGAGGTGACGATTGAAGAGGTCTATGAGCCGTTTCTTCTCCGTGAGGGCTTGCTTGAGCGGACCTCGCGGGGTAGGCAAGTAACCGCGAAAGGCCAGGCGTTGTTCGGCGCCGTGAGGCTGAGTCCATGATGGTTCTCCTCGCCCTCATCGGCTATACCCTTGTTCTCATTGCCTTTTCTCTCTACTCGCTCTACGCCATCCATCATCTCAATGAGTACGGGTACTCCGGGGTGGCTTCACAGTTGGCACTCAAAATCTACGTCGGTTACTCGAGTGTCGTCGTGATCTTGTCGATGATCGGGATTCTTGCCGGAGTCCTCACCTGATGGCGACAAAAAATTTTACCACCGGAAAAGCGACCGAGCTGTTTCCCGGCCAACTTGAGCACGAAGAGGTGCTCATTTTTGTGCGTCGCCACTGGGTGCCTTTTCTGGGCTGGGTGGCGGTGACAGTTATCCTTCTTTTGATCCCCCTGGTCGCACTGCTGATTCTCCGAGGTATCGGTATTGAGAATTTATGGCAAGGGCAGGCGTTGACGCTCCTCTCTGTGGGTATTGGTACGCACCTTCTATTAACCGGGGCAGTGTTCTTGACTGGTTGGATCGAGCATTACCTAGCGGTCTCAATCCTCACTACGGACCGCCTGGTGACAATCCGGCAGGTCGGGCTGTTTAACCGTCGCGTCGCGGAGCTCTCCCTCCTGCGCGTTCAAGATGTCTCCGCCCACATCCGCGGCTACCTCCAATCACTTCTGCAGTTCGGCGATGTCAGCGTCGAAACCGCTGGGGAAGTGCCGAACTTTGTGATGAAGAATGTTCCACGGCCGCATATTATTGCCAATACTATCCTGATGCTCCATGACCGGTTGGCCCTCCAGACCGGCCAGGAATATCTGGCCAACCGCCCTGTTCGGAGCCAACAGTCGGCTCTCCAAAGCTCGGCCGTGCCGATGAGTAAGCCGCCGCACGATTACGACCACTCCCACTTCACCGAGGATTTATTCACCCAGGCTGAAGAAACTCATGAGCACCTCCAGGCAGCTCATCCAGTTACGCCTCCAGTATCGCCGAGGCCGTCGCCGAACCGGCTGCCGCCCAAAGGACGCCAAGAAGGATACGAGGAAGGGGAGTTGGTTGACGGGGAGTCGGTCTCGTTGCACTAGCGGTGTGATCGTCGGAATCCTGCTGGCGTGCTGGCCAGTGCCGGCTACCGCTGCTCCGTTGACACCAGTCTTTATTGCAGAAATAGCTTGGGCTGGATCGAGTCGTTCGAGCGCTGACGAATGGCTTGAGTTGGCCAACGCTGGGACAAGTCCGGTTGACCTGGCAGGCTGGGAACTCTGGAGTGCCCAGGGTGGTAAGTCGGAACGAATGATTACTATTTCCGCCGGAACACTGCCGGCCGGCGGTCGCTTCCTCCTTGCCAACAATGGTCCAGATCATCAGTTTTCCGGTGGTCCATCTGTGCTCGCGGTCCAACCTGATCTCATCACCAGTTCGTTGAGTTTGGGGAACAGTGCCCTTCGCTTGGAACTCCGGATGCCCGATGGTCAGGTGGTCGACCGAGCCGGTGACGGTGGGCCGCCTCCGGCTGGCTCGCGAGACGGTCCAGCGAGCATGGCCCGCGTTGATCCGGCGCTTTCTGGCGATGAGTCCGCTGCCTGGGCAAGCGCGACGTCGCGGCTGGGCCTTGATCCTGATACGCCTGACCTTGGTACACCCGAACCGAGTGGCTTGCCGCCGTCCGATGCTCCGGTCATCGCTGAAGAAACAGCTACAGCGCCGCCTGGTCACTTCCCTCAAACGTCACTAGCCGATCTCCTGGCCCAGCCATCGACCAGCCAGCGGTGGTCGTTATCGCTGACAATTGCTGTCCCACAAGGGCAGTATGACGACCGGCGACTGATTGTTCGGGATGGCGACCGCTTCGCTGAGCTGCAAGTCCCAAACGGAGCGACGTTTCCGTATGGCCAGGGGAGCCGGGTAAGAATCATTGGTCGTCGTTCGAGCGCGGTGGTGCCGCGGGTTCTGTGGGAGGAGGGGCAGTCGGTGGCGCTGGAAGGGCACGGGGAGGCCCGAGCACTAGCTCGACAGCACGCAGCTGACCTCCAACTTGCTGAATACGTGGAACTGTCTGGAACCTTTCTCCGCCACGGACGTTCGCTTTTCTTGGCACTTGCGAGTGGTGAAGTCAAAATCACTTCGCGGCGGGAGGTGTCGACGGCCGGATTCGTCGGCCTCGAGGCCACTGTCCGGGGCGTGGTGGTCGCAACTGATCCACCTCAGGTTCGAATACTCGTGGCTGATGACGTCGTCGTGTCGATGGCTTCCTCCGCTTCCGGTACCGAAAGCCCCAGTGATCATTCGGGCGTTGCCGTGGCCGATGAGGCGGCGCTGGCCGGTGGTTCGGAAGCGTCAGGCACTGTACCGATCGAGATACTTCCTGAAAAGCTGGGTAGAAGCAGCGACGCCACCACAGCGCATGCCTCGAAGGGGAAAGTCTCGGGAGCTCGAGGGCAGGAAACCTTGCCCATGGGAACAACCAGTGCCTGGGTCGGCGGTTTGACGCTACTCGGAGCGCTCGTTATGCTAGGAGATCTTCTATGGCAACGCATCGTACAGAGACGACATCGCTCGATCTCCTAGCTGAGCACGCCCGCGCTATCGCTCGAACGCTCGAGCCCGGCGTCATCGTGGGCATTCGCGGTCCGCTCGGGGCGGGCATGACGACATTTGCCAAGTTGCTCGGCGAGGCCCTCGGTGTTCGCGAGGTAATCATCTCCCCCACCTTTGTCTACGAGCAGGTGTATCCAGTCTCGGATTACTCCAGGGGGATTCACTGGTACGTCCACCTTGATCTCTATCGCCTCCAAGGCCCTGAAGATCTGGCAGCGCTCGGCCTAGAGATCGGTCGGTCCGAGGCAGTGACGGTGGTCGAGTGGATTGATCGGGTGCCAGAAATTGCAGCCCGCGCAGGCCGTCTGCTCGATTTCTCCTTGGATCCTGATGGCCGGCGGTTTCTTGTTGACCGGAGGCCTGGTTCATGACGCTCGTCGTTGGGGCTGATCGGAGTGCCTTGGTCCTGTTTCTCGTTACCGACGGTTCGGTGCGCGGCGCTATGCAGATCGACGCACCAGCGCAGGGGCGCAATGAGTTGGCCGCCATTACCGATTTTCTCTCCGGGCACAACGTAGACTGGGAAGCGCTCGAGGAATTAGCTGTGGTGCGTCTGCCAACCAGTACGACCTCGGTCAGAGTCGTTGAGACGCTCATGAGGACAGCCGGTTGGTACCAGGCTCTGCCCATTCGGTATCTCGGTGCCGATACCCTCGACGCTATCACCGCTGATACGGTGGATGAGCAGTTGGAATCCGCCGAACTTCGTCCCTAGCACTCGAAGCAACAGCCTGGTTCGTGGTATACTTTTGCTCCTGGTGGAACCACGAAAAAGATCACCAGGATATCTTTGATCTTGGTATGAATGATCTCAAGAAAACAACGCGTCATGGTCGCTCACTCGACCGGTTCCGCTCCCAGCGCCAGGGCGGCAGTGCCCGTAAGCGCTGGATTGTCGGCACCTTGGTGTCTTTATTTGCCGTGGGCCTACTCTGGTTTGGGGTAACGGTTGCGTCAGCATTCCAGAAAGTGAGCGATACGAGCGACCGGAGCTCGCCGCTCCTGCGGCTCTTCGGGCAAGAGGTTACACCAGACCAACTGCAAGGTGAGGGCGACGGTCGGATTAACGTACTTCTGATTGGGATCGGCGGTGTCAACCACAAGGGCGGGCTTCTCGCCGACACAGTCATGGTCGGCAGCTTCGATGTCGAGAACAACCAGCTCGCACTCCTCTCGCTACCCCGTGATCTCCGGGTGCCGATCGCCGGCAACGGTTACGGCAAATTGAACAGCGCCCACTCTTACGGAGAGACCCAAGAGCGGGGAAGCGGCCCGAAAGTCCTCAAAGAGACCGTGAGCGATATCTTGGATCTGCCAATCCATTACTATGTCCGGGTTGACTTTGCCGGGTTCGAGGAATTTATCGATGCCATTGGCGGCATCGATATCGAGGTGCCAAAAGCGCTCAACGATCCCTTCTATCCGGATCCCCGTCTGGAAGGGTACGAACCGTTCTACTTGGCGGCTGGCCAGCAGCACCTCGACGGAGCGAAAGCACTGAAGTATGCCCGCTCACGACAAACCACCTCGGACTTCGACCGGGCAGCCCGGCAGCAGCAAATTATCCTCGCTGCCCGAGAAAAAGCGACGTCGCTCGGCATCGTCGCCAATCCGCTGAAGGTTGCTGAACTCATTCAAATCGTTGGCGATCATGTCAAAACCGATATCGGCACAAGCGAGCTTAGCCGGCTGGCCTCGCTCGGTAACGACCTGCAATCCGAAGATGTGATTACCAAGGTGCTCGACAATTCTCCCGACGGCCCATTGAAGAGTGTTAACGATGGCGGCTACTACTTAGTGCCGAAGGCCGGCGATTTCTCCGAAGTCCAGCGGATTGCCTATGAGTTGTTCAGTGATCCCTACCTGAGGCGTGAGCAGGCAAAGATCGAAATCTTGAATGGGACAGGCAATGCTGGCCAGGCTCTTGAGCTCCAGCAAGATCTCGAAGCGCTCGGGTACACAATTGTTTCCATCGATAAGACTGATCCCACGGCGACCACCAAGCTCTACGACTATTCCGGCGATAAGGCACCGTTCACGGCAAAATTCCTTGGTGACCGACTTCAGACCCAGGTAGCCAAATCCGCCCGACCAGCTGATGCTGCGGGGATTGATATCCGAGTTATTCTTGGCGAAAACTATCTCGAGCTTGAAAAACGATGATCCAACGGTGGCAACACTGGCTTGGCCCAGTGGTCGTCCTGCTCGGCGGGCTCACGCTCCCGTTTATTATTCCTGAATCCGAACTGGCATGGCTCACTGCCCTGGGAGCGGTGATTGCCGCTACTATTGCGTGGCGGACAGGGAGTCGCTGGGTGGTATCGCTTGTCGGTCTGTTTCTCTGGACGTTCGTTGCCTTCTACGTGCATCGGCTAGGCAGTAGTTGGCAGGCATTTTCCGTGTTTCTGGTTTACCTTGCCGGCATGGTCGGGACGGTCCGGCTTTTACCGGACCTTTCTTTGGGGAGGGTGCTACTTGCGCAGGCGGTGGGCATCGCAGTTGCCGAACTCTTCCTGATCCTCCTTTTTTGGCCGATCCACTTTCTGGCCCGAGCGCTTCTGATGACCACCTTCGGCCTCGTCCTCTTCGAGCTTGTCGAGCTGCGGGAAGCCGGGATGCTGAGTTGGCGGAAGATTCGGGGCGCAGTCGCCTTGAGTGTTGTGGTACTCGTTGCTATCGTCTGGACGTCTGATTGGATGAGCTTCTAGGTCGCTATGAGTACCCATCACCACGCTCCCTCGTCTCGGTCATCGTTCGTCATTCCCAAGTGGTTGCCGTGGCTGGTGGCCGCTGTGGCTGTGGGGTATCTCGTGGCCACACTTGTCGCCGCCAAGCTTTTTCTCTCCGGGGTCGACTCGCCAAAGGTTCGGGCGGTGGCCCGCTGGACGCCGGTGCCGGTTGCCCAGGTCGGTGGCGAACTTATTTGGGCTCGGGAGTATCTCGAGTTTAAAACGTTCATTGAAACCTTCGTCAGCCGTTCGGCAGAAGCCGGCCAAGTCATCAGCCAAGAGACCTCGGTCGATGAGCAAACTGTCCAGATCCTCGTTGATAACCGGATCATTGCAGAAGCGGCGGCTAAGGATGGGATTGTGGTGAGCGAGGCAGAAATCGACGCGGCCTACCGGGAGATTCTCGTTGCCCAGAGTGACCAACCGCCCCGGGAGGTCACGGAGGCAGAACTCCAGACCATTCTCGAGGAGCTCTATGGCAGTGACCAAGACGAGCTGCGCGAGTTGATCCGGATCCGGCTCATCGAAAACAAGGTGAAGACCGAGCTTCTTGAACAGGCGAATATCCGCCAAATTCTTGTCACCAGCGAACAAGTCGCCAACGATCTCATCGGGCGGATTCAAGCCGGCGAGGCCTTCGCCGACCGGGCGCTCGAATTTTCCGAGCATCGTGAGACCCGGGAAATTGGCGGCGAGATCGGTTTCGTTGCCCGGGGCGAGCAGTTGCCGCCCGAGGTGGAAGCGGCGGTTTTCACTGCCGAGCCGGGGCTTGTACCCGAGCCGGTGAAGACCGAGTTTGGCTATCACGTTATTGAGATTCTCGAGAAACGGGGCCGGGTCCAGCAGTCCTTTGAAGACTGGCTCGCCACTGCCAGGGAGCAGCACCCGAGCCGAGTCTATCTCGGCCGGTTATGAGTAGGCATCCTGAGCAGGCACCCCGCCTCTCGGTGATTATCCCCACGTACAATGAAGCCCAGGAACTCCCCGGGCTTTTAGCGTCGCTTGGAGGCCAAACGCGTCGGGCGCACGAGATCATCGTTGCCGATGCCCAATCAACCGACGACACGCCGACGATTGCCCGAACCTTGGGCTGTCGGGTCGTTTCCGGCGGCCTACCGGCTGTTGGCCGCAACGCCGGGGCGGCGGTGGCATCTGGTGACTACTTTCTGTTCCTCGATGCCGACGTCGTCGTGCCCCCGGATTTTCTTGAAAAGATCACGGCTGAGTTCGATGCCCGCTACCTTGAGCTCGCGACCGTTGTGCCCCGCCCCCGGTCATCGGTGCGGATCGACCACCTCTTTTTCTCGGTGAACGCGCTCCTCATGGAAGGGATGCAGCAGTACTATCCAGTCACCTTTGGCGCGACGATGCTCATGACCCGGCGGCTGTTCCGTCGGGTCGGCGGTTTTAATCCCGCGCTCACGGTCGACGAGGATAACCACTTCGGCAACCGGGCAAAGAAGCTCGCCAAGTTCGGCGTACTCACGTCGACCCACATTGCATTATCCGTTCGACGCTTCGAAACCGAAGGTCGCTTAAGGCTGATGCAAAAGTACGTCCAGCAAGGGGTATTTCGTCATCTCAAAGCATTTGGCGTGGAGCGTTCGATCGAGTACCAGTTCGGCCAATTTGCCCAGCAAGGAAACCTCACCGGCGCCGAGCAGTTCTTGGAAGACCTGCTCACCCAGCTCGAACGATTTCAGATCGAGACTGAAAAACAGACCAAGAAGGTCCGCGAGT
>CAZOUL010000026.1:0-9310 GCA_964583025.1 uncultured Candidatus Saccharibacteria bacterium | reverse complement strand
GATACGACACTGCCTGCATCTTTCAGTTCAAAGGTGAGCCATCGCTGGCGCCGGACGCTAATCCCAGATACTTCGCCGGCAACAAGCACTGGACCGATTTCCCGAGTCAGCGTTTCGTTCACCAGTTCGTTGAGCTGGGTAACGCTATAGATTGGTGGCTTGGTGTGGAAGGTCATTGAGAGCTCGGAAAAGACGCTTGAGGGTTGGACGAAGGGTTCGGTAACTTACTTGGTGCCGGACGGCCTCGGGGGTTGCCCAGCAAGCGGCCTGCACCCCTTCATCTTCTTGCGGAGCAGGAATCGCGTCCGGGGAAGCTTCTAGGAGAAAGTGTTCGATAAACTTCTTCACCTTATCTCCAGGCTGTTCCCACTTATCTTGGTACCAGAACTGAATCGTTCCCAATGATGCTCTCGGGGTGAGATCGGCAAGTCCCACTTCCTCGCGCGTTTCTCTTAAGGCCGCCTCGACGGGCTGCTCGCCTGGTTCAATCCGACCCTTTGGAAAAGCCCAGTTGCCATGGGAATCCTGGATGAGTAACACCTGGAGACCTTCTTGGGGGTGGCGTCGAAAGACGATGCCGCCGGCTGATCGCTCAACCCTCACTGCGACTCCCGAGCGGTCCTCTCGAGGACGGTAATAGTTTTCCGGGCAGCTGCTTCCCAAGTAAAGGTTGCGGCCCGTTTCTTGCCCTTAGCGATCAGCGTGCGGATCAGCGATTTGTTGGCCAAGAGCCGACGAACGCCGTCGGCAATTGCTTCGGCCCGGGTGTGATTGACGAGGATGCCGGCGTCGCCCACAACCTCAGGGAGCGATGACTTGTCACTTGTCACGACCGGGACTCCGGCAGCCATCGCCTCGAGTACCGGCATGCCGAAACCCTCGAAGCCCGAAGGGAAGACAAAGGCGCGAGCAAAACGAAGCCAGAGCTGGTGTTCACTGTCGGGGACATAACCTAAAAGTGTGATCCGCTTGCGAATTGGCTTGGGAAGTTCGTCGAGGGCTGCTTGGACGGCATCGTAGCCATGGAGGCCTGGCTTGCCGGCCAAGACCAACGAGCCGTCGAGCCCATATTTCTCTACGAGAACTCGAAAAGCCCGGATGAGCTGCGGCGTTTGCTTCTTGGCTTCGAGCCGGCCAATCGAGTAGAGATAGGGTATCTGCCGGCGGATCCGCTGCGGCGGCGTCTCATTGATTTCCGCCGGATGGAAATGGTCGCGGTCGACGCCGTGGTGGACAACATGGATTCGCGAGGCCGGATAGGATGTGGTGGCAACGAGATCCTGCTTCGTGGCTTCGGAGACCGTGATAATCCGGTTCGATCCTTTGACCGCGCGCCACAAGCCGAATCGTTGGTAGGCGCGTTCAATGCGGGTGTAGTACTCCGGAAAATGCTCAAAGCCAAGGTCGTGGACCGTCGAGACCGTGGCTGGATGGACTAGGGGGACGGTGTGAGACGGGACAAAAAGGACATCAGGACGCCTCGTCGTCGCCAGTTCAAATGAGAGGCGCACCTGCGTCCAGAGCCGAGGGAAGGGCATGATGCGCCAGGAAACAGTCGCTCGGCCCGTGTCGAGCGGGTGGGTCGGTTCTTTTGGTGCGTAGATGACGTACTTGTGGTGAGGTGCCACCCGGAAGAGGTGGGTGAAGATGGCGTGCGAGTAGTGTTCCGTACCCGTGTAGTGCGGTTTGGCAATCCGGGATCCGTCGAGTCCAATCGTCAGTGACATATCAGTATTGTACCTGTTTTGGCCGGCTATGACTTCGCCCACAAGACTGAACGTTTGTAGGCATCGAGATGCTCTACGGCGATCCCGACCCCCTTGACCACGCAGAGCATCGGCTCCTCGGCGAGTTGGCAGGGCACGCCAGTCACCTTCGTCAGGAGGTCGTCAAGGCGGCGGAGGAGTGAGCCTCCGCCGGTCAGGACGATGCCCTTATCCATCACGTCAGACGCCAATTCCGGCGGTGTTTGTTGGAGCACTGTTTTTACAGCAGAAATGATTTCACTGATCGGTTCCCTGACCGCTGCCACCACGTCGTTGGAGCTGACTATCACGCTTTCCGGGAGTCCTGACACAGCATTCGATCCCGAAACCTCCATCGACAGTTCCTTCTTGAGTGGCAGCGCCGCGCCAATTTTTTCCTTGACGTCATCGGCCGTTCGTAATCCGATCACCAACCCATACTTTTTCCGAATGTGGCTGGCGATTGCTTCGCTCATGGCATTCCCCGCGACCCGGACCGAGGTCGAGGCGACGATGTCTCCGAGCGAAATGACGGCAACTTCGGCAGTGCCCCCACCGATATCAATGACCATGTGGCCGCTCGCGGTTGCAATCGGGATGCCAGCGCCGAGGGCGGCTGCGACTGGTTCCTTAATGACGTATGCCGCCCGGGCACCGGCTTCGATGCAGGCGTCAATCAGGGCGCGCCGTTCAGTGCTGGTAATGCCAGCCGGAGCGGTAATCATGATTTCAGGCCGAGTGAGTCGGAGGCGTCCGCCGAGTTTGTTGACGAAGTATCGGAGCATGGCCTGGGTGACCCGGTAGTTGGCAATAACCCCGTCTTTGAGCGGATGGTCGGCGATGATGCTTTCGGGAGTTCTTCCGAGCATGTCCCTGGCTTCATGGCCAATGGCCATGACCCGATTGCTCCCCCGCTCCACGGCGACCACGGACGGTTCGTTAATCACAATGCCTTGCCCCGGGAGAAACACGAGGACGTTGGTGGTGCCGAGGTCAATGGCGATTCGTTTGAGAAAAAGCGGCACAGCTAGTCCTCGCGCCGAATCCGCGCCCCCAGAGCTTGCAACTTCTCGACGAGATGGTCGTAGCCCCGTTCGAGGTGGTCGATCCCGGCAATCGTCGAGATGCCCTCTGCGGCCAAGGCCGCGACCACGTGTGCCATTCCGGCTCGGATATCAGGGACGCGGATCGAACCCGCCTGGAAGGTTATTGGTCCGGTGATAGTGGCAACGTGAGGGACGCCGTCGCCCTGAAACCGGCACGGTTCGTTCGGCGGGCATTCAGCGCTGACAGTAATTAATGCGCCAAGACGGTTTAAATCTTGGGTATATCCCAACCGGTGAGTGTAGACCGTCTCATGGACGACTGACGTGCCGGCCGCGCAAGCGAGGATTACTGTTGTTGGCTGTTGGTAGTCCGTGGCAAATCCTGGATAGACGCCGGTTCGGACATCGACCGCTTGGAGCGGCTCAGGCGGAGCGGCAATTTCGATGCCTTGTCGGTTGGTTGTGATGCGGGCACCCATCGCCCGAACCACGTCCAGGTAGGCGGCTAAGTGGTCGGCACGGGCATGGCGAAGGACGACCCGGCCGCCAGTTGCCAGGGCAGCTGCGGCGTAGGATACAGCTTCAAGCCGGTCGGGAATGACCGTGGCCCGTCCGGAGCCAAAGTGCGCCACCCCTTGAATTGTGTACGTCCGGTCTCTGATCTCAATCTGTGCTCCCATTGTTTGCAGAAACTCGACGAGCTGCAGTACTTCCGGCTCGATAGCCCCGCCTTCCAGGACAGAGGTTCCTTCTGCCCACGTTGCGGCCAGGAGCATTGTCTCAGTTGCGCCAACACTCGGGTATGGCAGTCGATAGTGGGTCGCGGTGAGCTTCTTGGCTTCGGCAATGATGCCGGCCGGCGTTTCTTCGATAGAGGCGCCAAGAGAGCGGAGGATCTCGAGGTGGAAGTTGATCGGACGAGCCCCGATTTGGTCCCCGCCAACGGTTGGGACACGGGCTTTGCCGGTCCGGCGAAGGAGGGGCCCTAGGAGCAAGATGGGATGCCGATTTTTGCCGGGTAGCCGGCTCAAATCGTGATGGACGAGTTGCCCAGGAGTAATAACGACAGTCGTTCCGGATCGCTCCCACGCCGCACCAGTTGCGGCAATAATATCGAGGGCAATGCCAATCTCGCCGCTTTCCGGGACATTCTCAATAGTTGAGGGTTCCTCAGTGAGGAGCGCCGCCAAGAGCAATTTCCCAGCGGCATTTTTCGCGCCTGCCAACTGTACTTCCCCAACCAGGGCTTGCCCGCCTTCGATTCGATAAATCGGCTCTCCGGAGCCAGTCGTCGGTTGCATTGCTGTACCCTACCAGTAGTGTCGAGTGCGCAGCAAGCAGAGTTCTCCTGATCGCTTTGAACCAGTACAATGAACAGCGTCTATGGTGACCGCTGCCAACCTTCCACTGCATCGCCGGACTCGGCTCGAGCTCGTCGCTCGCGCGCTTCGCTACGGCCTGACTGCCCTTGCTGCGGGCATTCTCGTGTTGCAGGCAAATGGCTACTCAATTGACTTTGCCACGCTCACCGTGGAGAAGCTCGGGGCAATCGTTCTCACCGATGTCCCAAGCGGTGCCCAGGTGACAATCGATGGTAATCCAGTGTCCGTCGAGAGGCGTGCGGTCACACAGCTCGTATACCCTGGGAGCTACGTCGTATCGGTACAGCTGGCAGCGCATCAAACGTGGCAGCGGAATGTCCAGGTTGGCGCAGGAGCTGCTGTTCACTATCGCCCAGTCTTGTTCTACGAAGAACCGAGTTTTCTTGGGATACAACCGGCGTCGCCCGAGGAACTGCGAGCACCATTCGTTGATCCCCGTTTGATCGTGATTGGGGGCGAGGTCTGGCTCCGGGATAATGGGACTCGGCAGCTCGTCACCAGGTTTGCTTCGCCGATGCGAGCAGCGACCTTGCTCGACGACGACCACCTTGCGGTCGTGGTGAACACAGACCTTGTCGTTTTGACTAGGGATGGGATGAGCCAACAGATCCTACTGACAGTCGAGGCCGGGCAGCCAGTCCGCCTTGTGCCAACCGACCGTGGGCGTCGGCTGGCAGTGGTGCTCGGAGAGACAACGCGTCGGTACGAACTTAGGTAGTCGTTCGGGCAACCGGGATTGGTTCGGCGTAGATAATCAGCCGGTTTAAGGTTGTCCCCACCGGGGTACAGGTCATCAAGGTCAACTGGTTCGTGGTCAGGGTTTCGTCGCGGACAACGTGGACGTCACTTGGTGCGACAATCTCTTCACCCGTGACCCGGTAACCGTAGGTTACCCCTTCGTGCTTCAAGAAGATCAAGTCATTCGGCTCGAGGTGATCCAAGAGCGCGAAGACCTTTGTCCACGGGTTGTCGTTCCACCAGTAGCCTGCGGAGTGGCCGATGATGAACGTTCGCCCGTCCTCATCCGGCGCCACTGACTCGTGCGCTTGTACCACTCCGCGCTGGAGGCCATTGAGTGCGTCAACAAGCGGGATGTCCCAGAGAATGGGTGCGTCGACGTTGATCGACGGAATAACCAGGCGATTATCGCCGATGGCCGGCGTGTCGACACCGCGATCTTCCGGGTGATGGCCAAGAAACTGACTTGGGCTGAATTGAGATTCTGTGGCGTCGCGGATCCCGAGCCAGCTGCTCCACCAGTAGTCGAGCCGGGCGATTTGGGCAGGCCCAGAGGCAACGACAAAAACTACCGACGCAACCATGGTAACGATCGCCAGAGTTTTGGCGCCCGCAAGGATGGTCCGCTGCCGGTGTTGCCGATGACTCCTCCGGTAGACCTGGGCGGCGTCCTGGATTGAGAGGAAAATAGGGAATTGCATAAACGCGCCAATTTACCAGAAATTCACCCTGTTGTCAACCGAGTAGATCGACCGGGCTTGACGCCCGGCAGTGCGGCCGGTACTCTACCCAATCTCCCTGTCTATCACTGCCTATGCCTTCTCGACCACCATCCACATCAGTCAAGAAGCAGCCGCTCGTTCGCAGGCCTTGGTTTAAGCGAGTAAGCTTTCTGGTTGGATTGGTTCTCATCGTCGGTCTTGCCGGTTGGTGGCTTGTCGAGCAGCGTAAACTCGCTGGCGTTCCAGAGGATCTGAGGGGCGCGGTGAAGAACGGCAAGGTTCAGGTGACAGTTTTGAATGCAACGGTCCAGTGGACTGCCGATGCGTTCGTGGTTAGAAATCAAGAAGATCGTCCATGGGCCAACTGTGCGTTTGAGCTGAACCGGGGCACTCGGAACGATGTGTACGTGTTCCGGCAGGATGCTGTTGCGGCCCAAACGTCGCTTCGCATCCCCCATGCCTCCTTCGTCAATGGCAGTGGTGCCGCTTTCTCGTATCCGGCTGTGACCCCGCAGCACTTTCTTATTCGGTGCAGCAATGTCGGTGGAAAAGTCGGCCTATATAATGGTGTGCCAAAGCAATAGGATGTGGAGAAGTACGAAAACTTTTCACGGTCGTTTTTTTCATCAGGAGGGGCGGGGAGTCTTGACAAGAAAAAAAAATCTCTTGCTAGCGTTAGTAGTGTAACTAGACGAGTTACGTTCGAACGTAAAAATACTAATAGCTCCATCCGCGGCACCAAGGAGGTACCGTATGACAAACGCCTTGGGGGAAAAGGGGCGGCAAGTGGGAACAGGATTCCGCATTGCTGCAGCACTGGCACTCAGTGCCGCATTGGCGTTGCCTGTCCCTGCCGCAGCACTCGATGCAGAGCTCTCGAACGATACGACGGGCGCGAACTCGACGAACGAAAACAACGTTTCGGTCGACCGGTCGGTCAATATCTCAATCACGAACTCCGCGGACGTGTCACAAACGTTCGACTTGAATTTGAATACCGGCAACAACCGGGTGACTGACAATACGACGGTTGGCGATGTCTCGACCGGTGATGTCACGTTTGACATTGTCGCCGAGACGGTCGTGAATGAGGTTGAACTCCCCGACGATCTTCTTGGTGGCGTGGGGGGAGGAACCATTGAAGCGACGAACCATCGGACGGGTAGCGGCAGTACGAACACCAATACCGTGACTCGTACCACGAACCGCTCGCTCTCTGTCAATAACACGCTTTCTATCAATAATTCGGTAGTCGTCGCCGCGAACACGGGCAACAACACTGTCGCTGACAATACGACCGTGGGCGATATCAGCACTGGTGACATCGATGGATCCATCGAGATTACCAATGAGGGCAACCAGATCGGCCAGGGCGGAGGGATGCTGCCCGATGAGGATGACGGGGACGGCAACGGCGGCAACCAGCCCGGTGGCAATAATGGCGGTGAGGCAGCTAACGGCGGCAAGAAGCCGATCACCCTTGCTCAGGCAACCCCGACCCAGAAGCCATCAATCCTGACCGCGGCTGGCGGTGGTGAGTTCTTCCCCGCTGGTGGCAATCCAACGACAGTCGTTCAGTTCTTCCTGCTCCTCCTTCTCTCTGTTGCAATCGTCCGTTTTCAGTCCATACTCGCGGCGGTTGGCCGTTGGGTCCCTATCCCAGTTCGCTGCTAGGGATTCGACGTTTTACTTTGGGTCGATACTTCGTTCGCAGCGTGCGGCAGCGAAGTTTAAAAAATCTTCAGCACGCAGAAGCACAAGCACAATATGTTGCCCATTGAAAGGACACATATGACGCTCGATGCAATGAAGCTTCGCAACTTTGTTCGCTCGCTGGCAGTCATGCTCGCGATCGTCATGGTTGCAGGCGTACAGGCAGCTTCGGCTGCGGTAGACGTTGAGGGGGAGAACGCCACAACGGGCTCCAACTCGACCAATACCAATGACTACGATATCGACGAGGACGTTGACGTCGACGTTGACAACGATTCAGATGTTGACAACGACGTTGATCTTGATGTCGACACCGGGGGTAACGACGTCGAAGATAACACGACCGTCGAAGATATCGAGGGTGGCGACATTGAGGTTGAAGGCGAGTTCGTCAATGAACTCAACAGCGGTGATTTTGAGCTGAGCCTTGAGGACCTTGGTGACGTGTCGGCTGATTTCAGCAATGACACCACCGGTTCGAGCTCGGACAACACCAACAGCCTTGATGTTGACCGCGACCTTGACATCGACATCGACAACGATGCTGACATCGACAACGACATCGATGCCGACCTGAATACAGGCGACAACGACGTCATGGATAACACGACTGTCGGCGACGTTTCGAGCGGTGACGTTGACTTCTCCATCGAAGTCGAGAACGTTGCCAACTCGAACGGTTCCGGTGTCACCCTCCCAGAGTTTGGTGATATGGGTGTTGATGCCTCGTTCAGCAATGACACGACCGGCAGCAACTCCTCGAACACTAACACCGTTGACGTTGACACGGACGTTGACGTTGACATCGACAACGATGCCGACGTTGACAACAACCTCAACGTTACCGGCGACTCCGGGAACAACGACGTCATGCGGAACACCACCGTTGGCGACGTTTCTACTGGCAGCCAGTCCTACAACTTCACCTTCACCAATATCCTGAACTAACGTTCGGATATGTGGAGGCTGGTTGTTTGGTACCAGTGAGGATCCCGAGATTTCGGGATCCCACGGGCACCAAACGAAGGAATACTTATGACCACCATCGACCGGGCAGTACGAACAATCCGAATCGGGTTCGTGGCACTACTTCTGACTGTGTCTACAGTCTCTTTGCCGGTGCTCGCAGTTGGCCCGACCGGCCCAACCGGACCGCAGACACCGACCGGCCCACAAAGTCCAACTGGTCCCCAGGGCCCCACTGGCCCGACCGGCCCAACCGGACCGCAGACACCGACCGGCCGACAAAACTTTAATGATCCGGTATCGCTCGAGCAGTCTGAGCCAACGTCGGCAGCTACCGAGACGTCCGAGACCACTGCCAACCCAGAGCCGCAGCAGAATTCTGGCCAAAACCAGAACCAGAACGTGTATCAGAACGCTGATGAGGAGTACGTCGACCCGGCATTCCTTGAAACGCAGTCGACGGGTGGTGATTTCTCGAACAGCCAGACCGGGAGCAACTCAGCCAACCAGAACAGCGCAACGACGAATAAGTCGGCGACCGTCAACGCGACGAACACTGCCAACGTCAACAACACCATTGGCTTGAACGCGAACTCGGGCGTGAACACTGTCGGCCAGAACACCAAGGTTGGGGATGTGACGACCGGAAACATTGCTGGCGCCGTGAACGTGTTGAATGTGGCCAACTCTCAGTTTGCACCGGGTAGTAGTGTCGGCATGCAGTCGCTATTTGCCAACGGAGGCGGCGTCCAACTTGCGAGTGCCGCTGATCGGACCCTCCTTCCCTCAAACAGCCAGACCGGCGCGAACTCAGAGAACATCAACGAGATTCTCGGCAACAATGCGCTGCAAATTATTACCTCGAACAACGCCAATGCCACCAATGACATCACCGTGCTCGCCAATACCGGCGATAACAGGGTCAGCGACAATACCGAGGTTGGCGATATCACCACCGGGAACATCGACCTGATTTTTAACCTCATCAACATGCTCAA
>CAZOUL010000025.1:0-9317 GCA_964583025.1 uncultured Candidatus Saccharibacteria bacterium | reverse complement strand
AATCAGGAAGGATCCATTTCCATCGCGCTTGAATCGTCTTCATGGCTTCCATAGTTACCGAATCTGCCCGAGACGGCAAATGCCCCCGAGATTTGATCGGGGGCATTTGAGAGAAAGCCGGTAATTAGTATACGTAGCCGATAATAACGCCAGAGTTGGCCGGTAGTCGTCGTTGAGACACTTTGCCCCAACCGACCACGTTCATTTCTGAGAGGATGAGGTCGCCACCTTCTACTGCCTGGACGTAGGCGACGTGCCCCCATCCACTCTCACGGGTCACCACCACGGCGCCAGCACGCGGCTGATGCCCAGTTGCATAGCCGGCTCGCGCTGCACTTGTAAACCAGTTACGTGCATTGCCAAGCTGATTCGGCAGGTCAGGTCGCCGCTCCTTAGCCCACCAGGTGCAGTATCCATATGGATAGCTGTTTCCAGTAGTGATCCCCGCTGGCTTTGTCGCCACGACAGTGCTGGCGGACGGTGTGGCCTGGGTTCGCTGTCGGCTGGCTTGTTGCTGAGCAGCGAAACGGACTGCGGCTCGCCGTCGTTGTTCAGCTTCTTGTTGCTGCCGTTCTTTTTCACGGAGCTCACGCTCTGGGATGCCGATGTCGGTCGTGACAATAATCGGCTTCTCCGTAAACCCGTCAGTCAGTTCTGCGGTCGTTTCTTCAATGATACTGCCGGCAAAAAGACTGGCTCGTTCTGGGGCTGGTTGCACCGGCAGAGGGCCAATTTCTGCGGCCTGAGCGCTTGATGTCGGGGTGAGGGCAGGAACGAGGGCAATCACGAGAGCGAGTGAAGCTGCTTTCTGGCTTTCAGCCAAGGCGAGCTTGCGAACTGCCCAGAGCCAGCGCCGGCTTGTGACTAGCTCGCGCCGGAGAGTCCGGCCGAGGCGTATGAGCGGGGGTTCGTCATTATCGAACGCGATCATTGATGGCATGGCTGCTCCTTGTGGCCGTAGGCATTAAAAAAATGCCTACCGGCAATAAAAAATGACTACCACGGGTAGTCACACAACGGGCAGTACTATACCACGGCCCACTTGGCTGTCAAGCACCCAGCCTCTGCTCCTTGGCACTACCTAGGTGTAAAGTGTTTTCGAACCGAGTGGCCGCTTGGTGAGCATGAGTAGCCGCAACACTTCTAATGAGTACCGCCCAAACGACGAACCCCCGGCATATGCCTGGGGGTGTCGGAAGTGATTGTGTGAGGAGGGTACCACACAACCAATGCTTCACTCTTTACTCTACTGGCCTGTAGTCAATGTTGTCAATGCAAAAAAGTGGAAGAGTCGGATTCTTGCGCACAAACACCGAACATTACACCTGGCCCACCACAATCAACACATCTGCCGGTGCGGCGATTTGGTCTTCGACATAAGCGACATCGGAGGCATTGATGTAAGGAGCTACCGACTCAGCTTGAGCTTTGAAGCCGGGTTGGTAGTAGAGGGTAGTTGTCGGGTGCTCGTGAATTGCCGCGCCAGTCGAAAGGACGGTGTATCCATGAGTAGTGAGGGTGTCTTTCAGCGAGTCCATGGCATCTGCGACTCCTCCGCCGTCCAGTAGGCGGAGCGAGAAAGCTCCGGGATTTGTACCGTCTTCTTCTGTGCTAGTTTCCTCGGTCTGGTCTGGCTGCGGGGCGGAGTCGGCCGTTGGTTGGTCAAGGATGAGAAGTTCGTCAAGATTTTGGCTATCTCCGGAACCTTGAGGAAATGAGCTTGGTAGTGACGTAGCAGGTTCCTCGGCGTGTTCTTCTCCTAAGGTCGCATCGGTCTGAGGTACATCATCTACTTCCCCCTTCACCTGCTCTGAGCTCGTCGCCGCGCCCCAGCCGAATCCGAGGCCGCCGATGAGGATGACCACGCCAATGACTAAACATCCGCCACCTCGGTTCTGGCGGCGAGATGGACGGGATGATGCGTAGCTTGCATAACTACGGGGCCGGCGCGGCCGAGAACGAGTGATGCCGTCGAAGCTCAGGATCCCCTCCTTTTACCTACCACCACGGTATCGTACCACGATTTTATTTGCTGCGATGGGGGTCGTTGGGGGTCACCTTACGTTGGCGCATCGGCGCCCGGTGTTTGTGGTCAACCGGATCGACATAATTTTCTCGCAAATCGTTCCCGGTGAGATTCGTCTTGTCGAAGTAACCTTCATGCTTCGGGGTCTTCCGACGCTCGCTTGGCTGGTTACGTCCTTTCTTGCTCAGGCCACTCACCTCCTTTCAGCTCAGGCGGCTTGTCCGAGGAGCCGGATAACTCCCAGAACCTTGCCTTGAATTGATACGTGATTGGTTCGGATCGGTGGATACTTGGGATTGGCCGGTTGTAAGCGGATTCGATCCTTCTCTTTATAATACCGTTTGAGCGTGACATTTTCTTCTTCCAGGAGCGCGACGACGATATCGCCATTCTTCGGCCGGTCTGTTCGCTGGATCACGACGTAATCTCCATCTAAGATACCGTCGTCGACCATTGAATCACCCCGAACCTTAAGGGCAAAGACGTCCGGACCCATCATTGAGCGCGGGATTTCGATCGTTTCCGTGGTGCGAATTGCTTCAATGGGAGAGCCAGCTGCGATCGAGCCAAAGAGTGGAATCTCGAATGACCGTTCATCCCAGGCCGGCGTGACTTGGATTGAGCGTGCCTCAAGCGGATCCTTGCTGAGATACCCCTTGTCTTGCAATGCGTTCACATGTTCGGCGACTGTGGCGACAGATTTCAGACCAAGATACTGTCCGATTTCGCGGTAGCTTGGTGAGTAGTCGTGGTCTTCGATGTAGGCCCGGATGTAGTCGAGGACAAGCTTTTGTCTGGGGGTGAGTGTGGTTCCCATAGTACTCCTGATAGTAATGCTATTTTCCCATACAGATACCGAACAGAAAAGCCATTGACTGTGGACAATTATTTCCCCATTTCTGTCACTCCTGAGCGCATGTCGTGCGGCGTGAATCGTTTGCGTCGCCCATCAGGAATATCGTGGAGTTTGGTGTGAACAGAGAGGCCACTTGTCACTGTTCGATCGCCGTATTGATCCCGGAGTTCGTCAAGTGCCTGGGTGAGACGGAGTCTGCGTTCCTCTTCGGTAAATAGTGGGGCTGGAGCTGAGTGGCGGGGCTTGAGATCGGAGGCAGTTAGAGCTGGCATCCTGACAAGGGTGGTGGCTGTGAGTCCGCTGCCGGGTTGGCTCAGGGCTTCGTCAATCAGGCTCCAAGCGGTGGCGTAGAGATCCTGGTCGCTCGCCAACTGCTGGCTGGTTCGGCGGTAGCTCGACCAGCCGCCGCCGGTAAGCCTGGAGAACCGCAGGTAAAGGGTAAGTCGGTGGGCAATGAAGCCGCCCTTTCTCATCCGTCGACCAACCTTCTCAGCCAGGTACGAGAGGACTGGCGGTAGGTCGGTTACCGGCAGGTCCCGCGGCATCGTATACATGTGGCCGATCGATTGTTCCGGTTTGGCGGCCCGGTAACTCACAGTGGGGCTTGGGTCCACTCCCTGGCCGATGAGGTACAGCTCCTTGTGGCAGGGAAAGACGATGGTTTTGAGCTCATCGAGCGTCCGGCCGGCCAAATCAGCGAGCGTCTGGACGCCGGCCGCCCGGAGCCGGCGGCCGAGGCGGGGGCCAATCCCACAGAGTTCTTCGATATCAGTCTGAGCAAAAAGCTCAGCCCGGGTGAAGGCGAGCGCCCCACAATTTTGGAATGCATCCCGGTAATCGGTTTCATCGTCGCTCACGAGGACAACGTAGCCGTCTGGTTTTTGCATCTCGCCGGCGAGCTTGGCCAGTCGTTTGCCGTGGCCAACGCCGACGGTGGCCGTGACCACCTCGCCAAGCTCCGCCCGGAACCGCTTTTTTATCTGGTGGACAATTGTTGTTATAGAAGAGGCTACTTCCCTGTGCCCTCCCTCATTCCCCGTTCCCTGTCTCTGAATTTCTACAAACGCCTCATCAATTGAGAAAATTTCCAGGTGTGGGCTGATCGATTCAAGGATCCCGAACATCTTCTCCGAGTAGTACTGGTACTTCTTGTAGTTGGGCTGGACAATCACGAGTTCCGGGCAGATTTTCACGGCGTCCCAGCTGCTCATCGCCGTTTTGACGCCCCGGGCCTTGGCCTCACGACTGGCAGCGGCAATGACCGAGCGGGTACCCGGCTTGCCGCCGATTCCTACGGGTTTACCCCGGAGCTTGGGATTGCTCTGCTGCTCCACCGAGGCGAAGTAGGAGTTCATGTCAACGTGAAGAATCCAACGCATAATTTCTCAATCCTAAATTCTAATGTCTAAACAAATCCAAGTGCTTAAATGTTCCAATGTCCAAAGTTGCTCTCTGATTTTTGGTCATGAGATTTTTGAAATTGTTTCGGATTTAGAGCTTCGAGATTAGGATTTGTTTATACTTTTTGGTACTTTCTCCAGTCGTTCGCCGCACTCGGTTCCGCCTCTTCGTCGACTCCTACTAGCCGCCACTCAAGGGTTTCGCTATTCCATTCCAGGGCGTAGACGCTGTCATTGGCCGAGGCCGTCCAGTGATGGAGCACCGCCCTCCCCTGCCTTGTTTGGTAATAGCTGTGGAGCTCAGTAACCTTGTAAGTCCGCCCCTCCCACCGAAAGAGGTGCGGTCTGAGCATTTCATCCTGAAAAATTGCTACGACTTGTACGCCTGCCTCGAGCTGTTCCACCGCAACCTCCTTCTCGCGCTGCCCTATCGCACGTGACGTATTACCAACGAAGTCATTCTATACGAACAAAGGCCGAACAGTCGCTGTGGACAAAGCCGGCTTGGGTGATGACCCCAGGGTAATTATTGACGAAGCCAAGCGGCGGCGATGCCGAAGGCGACGGTCACGTTGAGGGATTCCTTGGATCCGAGCATCGGGATGTGGACGACGTGGTCAGCGAGCGCCAGCGCAGCCTCGGAGACACCGAAGAGTTCGTGGCCGACAACGAGGGCGAGGCGCTCGCTGGCAAGGTGCGAGTCGTAAGACGACAGAGAGATCGAATCGGGGGTCTGTTCGAGGGCAAGGATGGTGAAGCCATCATTCTTTAGCTGAGCGAGGGCGTCGCGCGCCTGCTTCACGTAGCTCCAGGGTACGGTTTGTTCGGCGCCGAGGGCACTCTTGGCAATCCGTGAACGTTGAGGGTCGGTCTCCGGCGTGCCAGTCAGGCCGCACAGGTAGAGGTGGTCGAGGGCAAAGGCGTCAGCCGTTCGGAACATCGAGCCGACGTTGTAGAGACTCCGGATGTTATCGAAAACGGCCACCAGTGGCCGTTGTTCTCCAGTCCGCTCCGGAATGTGGTCGGTGCTGCTAACCATTCGCTCCCAGCTCTTCGTCCCGTTCTGATTGAACCGGCAGGGGTTCCTCGTCAACAAGTTCGGCGAGCTTCTGTTCGACTTTTTGCTCGACGTCGTCGTAATCGACGGTCTCTTGGGTGCCGTCAAACATGTTGCGAAGCATTACGGTATTGTCGAGCGCTTCCCGCTCGCCGACAATCAGGGCGATCTTGGCGCCCATCCGGTTGGCACTCCGGAGTTGGGCCTTGAGGCTCTCCTTGCCGAGAGCCATGCTGGCAGCCAGTCCTTTCTTTCCCAGACGGACAAGGAGCGGGATTGCCTTCTTCTTGGCTCGGTCGCCGAGCTGAATAATGAGGACTTCGGTGCCAACCGGCTCTGGCACCTTGAGCTCCTGCTCGATCACCTTTTCAACGATCCGCTCTAAACCAACGCCAAAGCCGAAGGCCGGGGTGGCTTGGCCGCCAAGGGTTTCCACGAGATGATCATACCGGCCACCGGCGGCGAGCGAGGCTTGTCGGCCGGTATCGTTCTTGTCGCGAATTTCAAAGGTAGTTCTCGTGTAGTAGTCGAGTCCACGGACTAGGAAAGGATTCAGGTCGTAGGGCACTCCGGCCTCATCGAGGTATTCAAGGACAAGCATGAAGTGGGATCGGTCCTCGAGCGTGAGGAAATCGATGATATGTGGGGCAGCATCGCGATACTCACCACATTCCTTCTCCTTACAATCCAGGAGTCGCAGGATATTTTTCTTAAATCGTTCCTGGCACTGGGCGCAGAGGTGAGAGACGATTGGCGCGTAGTACTCCCGGAGCGCTTGCTCGATGCCGGCGCGGCTGGTTCGACCGCCGATTGAGTTCAGTTCAATAACACTGCCAGTATCAAGCGATAGATCCTGAAACATTTGCCACAGGGCAAGGATAGTCATCGCGTCAGTGAGGGGCGATTCATCGCCGAGAACCTCGACCGAGAGCTGGGTGTGTTGGCGGTAACGGCCTTTCTGGGGTCGATCGTAACGAAAATTCTGGGCGAAGCTATAGAGCTTGACTGGCTGCGGCCAGGTCTTCATGCCGTGTTCGATATAGGCACGAACAATGCCGGCTGTTGCCTCTGGGCGTAGGACGAAGACTTCGCTTTTGGCAGCGTCGCCCTCTTCGCGCATACTAATTCGTTGGACGCCGAAGAGCTCTTTGGTCACGATGTCTGAACTCTCCCCTGCCCCTCTGAGGTAGAGATCTTGCGATTCAATGATCGGCGTGTCGATCCGCTGGAATCCGAAGCTCTGGAGCCTGGTCGAGGCAATCTCGGTGACGTACATCCAGTACTTCTGCTCGTCCGGCAAAACGTCTCGCATGCCGCGGACGCGGGCAATGGGGCTGGGCACGAGTACTCTCCTTATGATGGGGGCATCGTACCAGGAAACTGCCTCCTGGGCAACTGAAGAGCAACCGAGGCAGCGTTACTTCAGTTTGGCCTTGATGTGCTGTCTGGCTTTCTGGGTCTTGACGAACTTAAGCCAATCCCGCTTCGGTTTCGACTGTTGACGGGCGGTGGTGATTTCTACGATGTCGCCGTTGGTCAGTGGGGTGTCGAGGGTCGTGATTTTGTCGTTCACCTTCGCGCCGGTGCAGCTGTTACCGACATCAGAGTGGATGGCGTAGGCAAAATCGACGGGGGTGGCGCCACTGGGTAAGTTGATGACGTCGCCGTGGGGGGTAAAAACGAAAATTTGGTCGGAGAAGAGATCGAGCCGGAGCGCCTCCTTGAGTTCTTTTGGATCTTTGAGTGAGCTCTGCCACTTCTTGAGCTCTTTGAGCCACTCAATTTTCGATTCTGATTCCTCTTGGGCTTGTTCGAGCGCGTGTTTCCGATCGTCGTAGTGCCAATGGGCGGCGATGCCGTACTCTGCCCGCTCGTGCATCCGCTGGGTGCGGATTTGGATTTCAGTAATTTCGCCGTCGAGCCCGAAGACCGTGGTATGCAACGACTGGTAGCCGTTCGGCTTGGGCGTGGCGATATAATCTTTGATCCGGCCGAGGAGCGGGTTCCAGCGACTATGGATGAGGCCGAGGGCGTGGTAGCAATCAGCCGTTGTCGGAACAATTACCCGGATCGCCACCAGGTCGTAAATTTTCGACAAGTCGTTGTTATATCGCTTGAGTTTGCGCCAGAGCGAGTAGAGGTGTTTGACTCGTCCGTGGACATCGGTGACGGTGACACCTTCTGATTCAAGGTACGCCCGCAGGACGCGCTGGAACCGTTTGACATAGGCGCCCCGCTCAGTGACCCGACTTTCGATAAGCTCGCGCAGTTGTCGGTACTCCACTGGATCGACGTAGGGAAAAGCGAGGTCTTCGAGCTTGCCTTTAATGTCGCCCATGCCGAGCCGGTACGCAAGCGGCGCATAAATCTCGAGCGTTTCCTGGGCAATCCGCGCCCGTTTGTCAGGGCGGACTGCGTCGAGCGTTTCCATGTTATGGAGCCGGTCGGCGAGCTTGATGAGAATCACCCGGATATCGTTGGTCATGGCGACCAGCATCTTTCTCAGTGATTCTACCTGACGCTCAAAGGCGAGCTGCTCTTCCTGGCGACGAGCCATGAAGCGGGGCATGAGCGGGTGGGCTGACTTCAGGCGAACCTTGGCCAGCTTCGTAACGCCGACCACGAGGTGGCTAACTTCTGATCCAAATTTTTCTTCCAACTGAGCTTCGGTTACACCGGCATCCTCAATGACGTCGTGAAGGAGCCCGGCGGCGATCGTCTCGGCATCGAGGCTCATTTCAGCAAGCGTTTGTGCCACCCTGATTGGATGGATGACGTAAGGGTCGCCGCTTTCCCGTTTCATCCCCTGGTGGGCGTGCAGGGCAAATGCGTGGGCACGTTCAATAAGCTGCCAGTCAGCGGCGGAAAGGTAGGCACCTGCTGCCTGCTGCAGCGCTCGAAAGGTTTCGCTGGGCATTACTTGGTCGTGGTGGGTACTGGTGCTCGTTTGGCGATCAGCCGGTGGTTTCTGGCGGAGTACTCGACGGCGATCTGCCGTCGGTTCGGCGATTTGAGAATACTCTCGGCAAGTACTGGTCCGAGTATACTTTCGATTGCCTGACGGACTCCCCGAGCACCTTGGGCAGCGGGCGTCACTTTTTTTAGGAGGTGTTCTCTGGCCGAGGCTGACACTGTGACTTCGTACCCTTCAGGCGTAAGACGTCCGAGGTACTCGCCAAGCATAATGTCGAGCACTCGTTCAAGCTCGGTTTTCGTCAGTGGCGAGAAGGTGACGGTGCTGTCGAGTCGGGCAAGGAGCTCGGGAGAGAAGGTGGTGCGGATCGCCGGCAGGATGCTGTCTTTCGACCGCTGTGGATCTTCCTGGCTGAGTGCGAAACCGAGCCGCTCTCCCTCGGTGCTGTGTTTGCTTCCCAAGTTTGAAGTAAGGATAACGATCGTATGATTGAATGATGCTCGCTTCCCTTGGCCATCGGTGAGTTGGCCGTCGTCAAGAAGCTGCAGAAGAAGCTGGTAAACGGCCGGATGGGCTTTCTCTATCTCGTCAAAGAGAACGACGCTATGGGGTTGGTTGCGCACCCGGGCTACAAGGCCAGATGGCTCGTCGTGGCCGACGTAGCCAGGAGGGGCGCCAATCAGCCGGGCCACTTGGTGGCGCTCTCCGAACTCGCTCATATCAAGTTTGATGAGGGCATCCGGACTGCCGAACACCTCTTCAGCAACAACGCGGGCAGTCTCGGTTTTTCCAACACCGGTCGGGCCGACAAATAAGAAACTCGCGATCGGTCGGTGCGGATGAGCTAAGCCGGTCCGGGACTTGCGGATCGATTCGGCTATTTGCTTGATCGCCGGGTCTTGGCCGATGATCCGCTTGCTGAGTATGTCCTCGAGTTTCAGGAGGCTCGCCCGGTCATCCCGCGCTAGTCGTTCGGTCGGGATGCCTGTCCACCGACTGATGACCCGGCGCAGGTGTTGGCTGGTGAGGGGGGTTTTGGCGTTCTGGGCTGGGCCAGTTGCCCG
>CAZOUL010000024.1:0-9365 GCA_964583025.1 uncultured Candidatus Saccharibacteria bacterium | reverse complement strand
CCCTTGAGGGTCAAACCAAGCCACTCAGCATCGACGAGTTCTTCGCCAAGACCCGAGGCGAGCAGGCAGAAGAGATTGCCGCTGCCTTCTATCGCCTCCAGGGAGCATTACAAGCCGAATCCGAGGTCGCGCCCGTTGAATCAGCTCCCCGGCCGGAGGTGAAAACTCCAGAGGTACCAGCCAAGCCATCGGTTGCCGCACTCGCTGGCCGAGCCCTCAGCCGTTTTGGCGGGTTCCTCAGGCGTACATTTGTTGAGAAACCAGCCCAAGCCGTGGGTACCACGGTCGAGGCAGCTAAGGGCGTGGCGAGGGGAACGAAAGAAGCCATCCAGGGCGTGGCTAACCGTAGCGTTGAGGCAGTCAGCAATGCCCAGAACTCGCTCAGAGAAAAGGTTGAAGGAATCAAAACCAGCTGGGATCGTTCCAAGTGGGAAGGCCGGTTCAATCTGCTCAGTGAAAACATTGGCCGGTACGAAGACCGCCTCCTCCAGCTCGGACGCGAATCCGTGAGACCCAAAGAAGCGGCGGCGGTGGCCCAGGCAGAACTTGACCGGCTCGACAGCCATATCAAGGTCTTAGAGGCAATGCTCAATGAATCGTACCGTGACGAGCGTTTGCGAGAACGCCGCCGAGAACAGGCCAAGCTCGCCAAGGAGTACGAGGCAGAGACCAAGCGGGCCGAGTCTTTGAAACAAAAGATGCAGGAAGCAGCCGAGGAGATTGAGCGGATGGAGCGGGACCGCCAGGACGTGGGCACCATCCTCGAGCAGTTCAATGCCCCGGCCACCGCACCGGCCGAACAACCCGCCGACGATACCCCTGAGCTCAAGCAAGCCGCCTAGGAGCATGCGATGACCAAGAAAGACGCCGTCACCATCATCGAAAACCTGGATCTCAACCCAGACGTGGAGCTGGAGCTCAAAACCAAGTTGGGCGATACGGACGAGCTCTCCGAGGAGCTGGTCAAAGAACTCCAGGCCTTGATCGAGGCCCGGAAAGCCTTGGCCGAGGAGCAGCGCCAGCTGATTGACCAGGCGGTCAAGGCCGTTGAGGCCACTGACGCCGAGATTGCCAAGATCGTGGAAGACGCGGAAAAAGAGATCGCCGATATTGAAAAGAAGGGCGAGGACGAGATCAAGGCCCTCTTTGATGAGGCTGGGAGCGAGGAAGGCGAGGCGGCAGACCAAGAGACTACCCCTCAGGAAAACGCCCCGGAGACGGCTCCAGAGAGCCAACCAGACCCATCTGACGCCCCTCCTGGCCCAGTAGAACAACCAGAAAAAAGCGCAGTGGAAGAGTCAGCGGCGCCCCCTGAACCAGAGCAAGAGACCGGCGCAAACGGCCCATCCCCAAAACAGCCCTCCTAACGGGGCTGTTTTTCTTTTTCCGCCTGCCGCCATGGCAGGCTGTTTTTAATGCCAAAGGGGCTTGACAAATCCCGGAATGTCTGGTAAAGTGGCGCGTTCCCAATAGAAGGAGAGGAAAGAGGGGGAACGCCTTCACAACAGGAGAAGAACAGGTTCGAGACGAGCGCGTGAGCTCGGTTGAAACCGGCGTACCGTTTTCCTCCTTATAATAGGGAGTAGGACGGTGCGCCGACCGACTGAGTACTCATTCCGCGGAGTCTGTCGACCGGCGCCCACCAGTATTGGTGGGCCGCCCAGCCAGGGCACAAATCTATGGGGCAGAGCCCCAGAAAGGAGGGACGCAGCAATGCGTACCTTCACCGCCGCCCTGCTCTGGGCGGTTCTCGTTTTCACCTCCATTCCCGCCCTCGCCGAGGGCTCGATTACCCCCGCTGATCCCGGCGGTGGGATGATCACTCCGGCTCCGGCCGGTACGATCTCCGGTCCCAGTGGGACCACGGAGATTCCGACCTACCGGCCGCTCCCTGGCCCCACTCCGGTGGTGGTCAAGGACGTAGATGTCGCCCCGGTGCATGTCACCAGGGTGACAAAAACCTACCCGACGACCTACGTCACGGTGGAGAAGAATCTCTCCTACCGGGACAAGGTAGCCAGGATCGACGCCGTCCTGGCCACGGCCCGGAAGGTCCGTGACGATTCGTACCCTCTCGGGTACCGGATGGTCACGACCTATCCGGAAAGCCAACTCGTCGCCCAAGTGGCGGCTGAGAACGACCGCATAGTCAACCTCTACCCGGGGGTTCCGGATTACGGCTTTAAGCTGAAGCCGGGGCTCCCGGAAGTGGTTATCGCCGCCATCTACGACGCGCCGGCATACGCGGCGCGCAAGATGGCGGGCGCCACCCACGGCCAAGTACAAGAAATACTCGGCCGTGAGGTTCAGCGAGACGCCCAAATCCAGGGCCTCGCAAAGTCCGCCGAAGAAGGGGCGGTCGCGGACGAGCGGCAAGACCGTGCCCTTACCGCCCTGAAGGGCCGGGCAGACAAGGCCGACGAGAGCGGTAAGGCGCTGACCGACTGGCAGACCCAGACGGGCAAGCGCCTCGACCGTCACGGGATCAGCCTGACGGCGATCGGGTTCTTCCTGCTCGCCTTCCTGATCCTCGGGGCCGTCCTTTGGGCGGCCGCCACCCCGGCGGTCCCCAACGCCGCCCTCGGGTGCCTCGGCGCCCTGGGGTTGGTGTTCTTGGTGGCCATGGCCGTCTTGGCCACCTTGTATATCGCAACCTAGAGATCCCGCCTCCTGTTGATTGGAGGGGAGGCGGGCCTCACAACCAAAAGACCGTGCAGCAAGCACGGTCTTTTTCTATACGCTCAAAAGTTCAGTGATTTTCAGGTGGTTCGTTTCGAATCCTAAGAACCCTCCGAATCCAATTGCCGAACCGGTCAAAAATACCTGGCTCTGGTGGTAATAGATTATCTACATTAATGGGCGCGTCGGGCCGTGGGGGTGGATTGTTTCCTGCAGGACCACCAGCGCCGGCTGGCGGATTCGGTGGAGGAGGTGGATTATTGTCGTCATCATCTTCGTTTTCTTCTTCCTCGTCATCGTCTTCCTCATCTTCATCCTCTGGCGGGCGGGGGACACCTTCACGGGGAAGGAAACGATCAAAGCCCTCTTCTTCCTGGGCGCGGGCGGCGCCCCGCTGTTCTACCGTCCGGGTATCGTTCGGCGAAGTAGCGGTTTCTCCCAAATGCATGCCAAAGAGGGCAGCGAGGGCCGCACCAATGCCCCACTTGGCCTCAACCCCGGCCGCCAAGTTATTGCCCACCGTATGGGTGGCCAAGCCAAAGAAGTTCGTGACCTCGCGGAGCGGCGCGCCGGTCTCGGCCGCAAATTGCCGGGCGTAGTCCAGTTCATTCATCGCATTGTTATAGAAGAACTCGCTCTGGAAGACATTTTCACCGGAGAGGATGTTGGCGAACGGTTTGACCACCGTCCCGTGCTCGTAGGCGAGGTTGCCGAACCGCTCGGGGGTACCGGTAGCGTCAAGGTCGGTCACGCCAAGCGGCACGCCGCCCAAGAAGCCAAAGGCCAAAGCACCGACGGTGGAGCCCCATGTGCGCCACTGGCGGTTCTTTTGTTCGCCAGTGATATTGGCCTTATCTTTACTCGTCAGCTCAGTGTTTCTGGCCAAGAGCGCGCTCCAGCGAGCCATGAAATCGGCTTTCTCTTCTGGCGTCAGGTTCTCGCCGACTCGACCTTGGGCCTCGCGCTCACGGAAGAAGATCCGCATCCGCTCCATCCCGGCTTCCATGGCCACTTGGGCGTCTGCCACCTCGCGCATCCGCTTCCCGCGGCCAAAGAAGGTATTCTGTGCCGCTTCGATCACCCCGCTCAGTCCGGTTTTTACGCCGAGCATTGTCGCGATGGGGGCAACCACCTTGGCGGCCAATGCTGCCCCGCCCCACACAGGAACACCGGCGCCGGCAAGGATGACGGCTGAGGCTACGCCAAACCCGCCGACGATCTTCGCCGCCGCCTTGAGCCAAGGCCTAACCCGGGGATTGTTCTCAGTGACCCGACCCGCCTCCTCGAGATCGAGCAGGGCGTTCGGGTCTGCTTCGTACTGGCGCTGGAACCGCCTGGAAAACCAGCTGCGGACCCGGCCAATGACACCCCGGCCGTGGAGGTCTTCAAGCCGTTCGTTGTTCAAGCGAGCCAACTCATTGAAGAGCCGGGCGGCAGCGTAGCGGTACGCTTCAGGGTTACTGACCCGGCCTAACACCTCAACGTTCGGCTGCCCATTCTCTGGTTGCTCTTCCTCTTGCTGCTCCTCTTGGTCTTGAGGACCTTCGCCTTCCTCAGCAGCTGGACCCTCTGGTGGCGCTTCATCCTCATTGGCTGCAGCCGCACCATCAGCTAGTAGATCACCAGCCTGGGGCACTTCGGCGGGAAGAGGTTCATTACCAGCTGGCCCAGCAGCCCCTGCACCACCTGGAAGTGGCGCTCCAACCGGCAGTGGCGGCACCACTTGGGCACCCTCTGGCACCGGGATCCCAAGCTGCTGGAGTCGGTCGATTGCTTGCTGGGGAATCGCTCCGCCAGCTGGCCAGGCGCCAACGATAAAGACATTGTTGTTGCCAACCACCTGGAAGTTGTGGCCCATGACAATTTCTGCCCGCTGGACCACCCGGCGATCAAGGCCTGTTTCTTGGCTGCCTGGAGGGATTGGCGGCTCACCGCCTTCCCCACCTGGCGGCTGGCCGATGCCTTCAGAGGTTGGGGTAGGTTGTGGAGCTGGAGGTTGTTCATCTTGCCCAGTAGGGAGCTCAGTTCCGCCGTCCTCAGGCGGTACTGGCGGGTTACCACCCTCGCCGCCGCTTGGCGACCGGCCAGCGCCTCCTGCAACTGGAGCGGGCCGCTCGGCAGGCGGTGCTTCTTGGGGCACAGGCTGTGCTGCCGGCTCCGATGCGTTCCGCTGGCGGCGGTCAGCCGCCAGCCCTTGCTGGCGGAGCCGGTCGATAATCTCTTGCGCACGTTCCCGTCCCTGCGCAGCACGCTTGGCCATCGCTTCAAGAAGAATTGGATCATCGGTACTCGGAGTAACGCCGAGGATCTCAGGATTTGGCGGCAGACCGTCCATTTAACCCTCCTGCTCCGATACCTGGACCAAGCCCTGGTCCCGAAGATACCGCAAGTATTCAGCGGCTGAAGCGTCAGGATCGAAGTTCGCAATCTCAAGCGCATGATCCCGCACGTCCTGGTCAATTTTTCCCCTGTCTCTTGGTACCTCACCTGGGATCTGCTCCTGGAGCTGACTTGCCAGTTCTTTGTAGGTTAACCGGTCACTATAGGCTAAGGCCAAGTCTTCGTTCGAGCCGGCTTCTACCACAATTTCATAGGCCCGACCGCCTTGGACAGACCGGGGCTCAACGGTATAGACGTAGAGTTCATCGGCCGCGAACTCGTTCTTGAGCGCCGCGTCCCCGGGCCCGGGATGAAACCGGTACCACTCATCGCCGAGCTGGATCTCAAACCGGCGGCGGTTGCCAGCCTCTTGGAGGCGAACTGGCCGGGAGAGACCAACGTGTTCTTGGGTCAACTCGGCTGCCCGATCAAGCGCCTCTTGGCGTTCCCCGGCGGTTTCCAGGTACCGCTCGTGTTCTCGCTCTGAGCCTTTTGGGCGGTCGCCAGGGGCGGGCGGCGGTCCTGGCCGGTTAGTTTCCGCCATCGTAGGCCTTCTCAAGCCCCTGCATGGCCTGAACGGCCTGCATTTTGACAAGGATCGTCTCTTCCACGGTCAACTGGTTGACATCGACGTTCTTGGCGGCCAGAAACTCGTCGATCGCTTTGTCTGAGTCTGAACCCTCCGGCGCTTCGAGAAGTTTCTTATACTCATCGAACTCCTGATCGGAGAGCAGATCGCGGATCCGAAGAAGCGTCCGGTCCCGGATGGTCTCCAAGACCTTGGCCCGGATCTCGTTTTTTTGGTCCTCCGGCATGTCCTCGAGGTCGAGGAGCTCAAAGAGATCTTTGCTGACAATATCGTCCGGGCTCACGCCCTGAGCCGGTTGCGCCTGATCTGCCACACACCCTCCTCTCACGCGCGTACGTTGTGGATCCAGTGTTCCACGAACGGGCGTCTGCTTCAAGTGGATAAGAAAAAGACCCAGGAACAAACTGTTCACTGGGTCTTGAGTCTATCGTTTCGAGGGTAGCGGCGGCGGGACCGCCACGAACTGGCCGTCTGCCGTCTCCCACCTACCGTCCTCACGCTGGCGCAGATCTTTCAGATATTCTGTGTCGTCGCCGAACGTGCGTTGGAGCGGGGGGAGACGCTCGGGTGCGGTTCCCGGCTGAGGTGGCTTGGCCACCTCGCGCCACTTGCCGTCCACCCGCTTTACCTCCTTCCATTCCCCATCAATCAGCTGATGGGGGGCGCCGCTCATGAACCGTATCTCCTCCTCCGAGGAATCAGCGGGTTCATCACCGGCTTGGATTGGCGTTGCGGCCTGCCCGGAGGTAGGCGGTTGGCCGTTAGTGGCAGGCTTCCTGAGCGGGACGCTCAAGTAGCCTTTGCTACCGGATGACACCGGGTCAACCGGCCGGATCGTCGGGGGGCGACTCGGCTGAGCCGGCGCCTCACTTTGAAACCGCTTTGCGAAGCCCGAGAGCTTCGCCTGGCCGGTCTTGGCCAGCGCCACCAAGCTGATCCGGCCAACGCCGTTCTTTTTCGCCGGTCGTTGGCCCCTGGGCCGATACCGATCGAAGGCAAGGAGCAGGACGCCGACGAACGCCATCGTGCTCATTGCCACGAGCCACCACGGGGCGGCGGTGAACTGGCCCTCGAGCTGGGTAATGCGGGTCATGAGGCCCCGCATCTGTTGCTCGAGGGTGGTCACCCGAGGAATTGTGGCCGAAATCTTGTCTCGATTCTCGGCCACAATTGGCTGAAGAACTGCATCTGCCCGGTTGAGGGCGTCGAGCAGCTCGCCGGCCGCCAAGGGCTTCAAGAACGGCGCGCCGTCCTTCCGGACCGCCTTCCCGGTGTTTAAGAGCGCCTCGAGCGGCAGCTCCAACCCCGGCCGGCCCAGGTACGTAACGTCCCAGCCGCTGGCGGTCTGGGTCATGGTAATCTTGCGACGTTCCGTCTGAAACATCACGTTGAGGTTGTCGACCAGCGCCATATGGTGCACGGCATTGGTCTGGAGAAAATCCCGGAGGGCCGGGCTCACTGAGCCGATCCGATCCAGGCTAATTTTGTCGCTCACGACCCAGAGGCGGCTGTCACGGATCATAAGATCCCCGGAGCGCACCAGCGCCTGGAGGGCCGGTTCAAACTCCGGGTGGGCGGTCCACCACACTTTGATGGTGCCGTCCTTCTGGGTGACAGCGGTCGCCCAGCCCGGGCCGAGTAATTCGGCCTGGAATGAGGCAATTTGGTCATCCCCGCCGGCTTGGCCAAAGGCTAGGCCGGCAAGGAGTAGGGTGATGACGGTGGCGGTGGCGAAGATTCGCACAAAGCCACCTCCTTTCCTTAGATTTGTTAATGTTCGGAAACTGTGAAGGGCAGCCTGCCCCTGCTGCCCAAACTGATGAATAGTACAGATTTTTCAAGTTTCCGTCAAGCATTTCTTGCAATGAATGATTGACTGCTGAACCGAGATAGCTTATACTTCCAGGTTCGCTTGGACCTTTCCAACCGAAAAATCAAAGAACAAGGAGGTGCCGTGAATGCGACACATCGCAGCACTCATGGCAATGCTTCTCCTCCTGGGCGCTGGCACCTCGGTGCAGGCCCAGGAAGTGAGCAACGAGCAGCTGGCGCAAATCTTACGCCGGGAGCTCAACGACCCGCAAAGCTGGCCGACAGCGTTGGAGTCAAACGGCTCTTACACCGTGTTCTGGCCCGACCACCCGGTTGCGCTCGAGAACGGACTCGAGACCCTTCTAGCCAACAACGTTGCCAGGATAGACGGCGCCAAGGTGGTGATCCCGCCGGACGCGTCGGACGACGCGATCCTCAGTGCCGATCCGGCCCTCACCGAGTACCTGCGCCAGCAGGCTGTTGGTGAGGGAGCGGGAGGCAGCGGATTTGGCTGGGCGGTCCCACTTGGGATCGTCCTCGGCCTGGTGCTGCTTGCCGGCGGAGCCGGCTTAGTTATCGTCAGAAGGCGACGGGCTACCATGTCTCAATCAGAAAATCACCCAACTAGCCAACATGAACCAGAGAAGGGCGGTGGTGAAGACGAGGAAGAAGATGTTGACTATGAAACCTGGCGCAACCTGTTGATGGAGGAGCTGGGCCGGACATCAGAGGCTCCAGCTGAACTTTCCGAGCCGGTACCGGTTGAAGACCTGGCGGACCAAGTGGCCGCCAGGATCCTTACTGCTCTCCAACCGTGGGAGCGGCTCGAGGTGCCTTGGCAGGACCTTCAGGAAGCCTCGGGGAAAATCCGGGAGGAATTCTCCGAAGAGGCCTTGGCGGTTCGCCTTTCCCTCGAGACGTTCGCCGAACGGCTCGAGCGGGCCATGGGCTCAGCGGGCGACTTCGGCGAAGTGGTTGCCACGGCCGTCAAAGAGCCGCTGGAACACTTCGCCCGGGGGCTCGAGGAGCGACTCAAGTCCCTTGAGGCCGGCCTCGTCCCGGCCGAGGTGGCGGAGCTGGTGGTGGCTGAACTCCGGGAGCTCGCCGAAACCGAGCAGCCTGAGCCGGAGCCAGAACCGGGGCTGCCGGTCAAATCCCAGCGGCCCGGCCTCGTCCGCAAGTCGGACGAGGAGTTGAAGGGCAAGGCTAAAAAAGCCGAGTCCATAAGTCCAAAAACCGAACCAGCTCAACCGTCTCCGGCGGTTGAGCCAGACTAACCCAGAAGGGCCGACGGACACGTCGGCCCTCTTTTTATCCTCTCAGCCGAACAGAGACTCGATGCTGTATACTGGGTAGTGATTTGAGGAGGGATATGGCTAAGACGCCGAAGCAATCGATTGCCGTCACCACCGGCAGCGCCCCGCGCGGCCTGTCGTCGGTGGGCGATGACGTGACCTTCCCTTCGGCCGAGCACGCGGTACGGCTCGAACAAGTCCGCGAACAGGTCGCTGACCTCGCCCGAGTTGCCGACACGGTCCGCCAGGTACGCCAGCGCATTGATGAATTAGCCGCCGAACGGCCGGGCGATGATGATCCGGCCCTCGACGCACCCTGGAAACGCGCGATTGACACCCTGGCTGAATACCTGCGCCAACCAGTCCAAGTCCGCGACGGCGAAATGCCCCTGCCCCTCGTGGACGCGGTCGATACCCTTGAACACTGGATCGCAGCCTTCAGCGAAAATGCCGTTGGCGCCGGCGGCGAGGGTTTACACGAAGACGAATCCCGGCTCAAGACCTTCGAAGCAAAGATTACCGCCCTCGAACCGACGACCGCACTCCTTGCCGACGACGGCCAGCGGCTCTTGGCTGACGAGCGCCACCAGCTCCAAGCCGCCTCCGATGCC
>CAZOUL010000023.1:0-9464 GCA_964583025.1 uncultured Candidatus Saccharibacteria bacterium | reverse complement strand
CAATCAGTGCTCTACCCCCAGGCGCCTACGTGAGGCTATACCTAAATATATTTCGAGGAGAACCAGCTATCTCCGGGTTCGATAGGCGTTTCACCACTACCCACAGTTCATCCCCCAGTTTTGCGAGACTGGTGGGTTCGGACCTCCTCCCGTCTTTCGACGGGACTCATCCTGCCCATGGGTGGCTCACCCGGTTTCGGGTCGTATAACAGGAACTAGCGCCGGTTAAGACTCGCTTTCGCTCTGGCTCCGTTGCCTTCGGCAACTTAACCTGCTCCTGCCACACACTCGTTGGCTCATTCTTCAAAAGGCACACCGTCACTCCGGTAAACCGGAGCTCCGATTCCTTGTAGGCGTACGGTTTCAGGATCTCTTTCACTCCCCGGCTAGGGGTACTTTTCACCGTTCCCTCACGGTACTTGTTCGCTATCGGTGAGGAGAAGTATTTAGCCTTCGATGATGATCCACCGATCTTCCAGCGAGGTTTCACGTGTCTCGCTGTACTTCACCCCAACGTGAAAACATCGGGGTGACTGCGCCGTCTGTAGAAATAGTTTCGTGTACGGGACTCTCACCCGCTTCGGTCGTCCGTTCCAGGAACATTCCACTACTACTTCTACACACCGCACGCAGAGAGGCTGGTCCGCTTTCGCTCGCCGCTACTCACGGAATCACATAGTTCGGAGGTCAGATATTGGATGTCGGGCGATGACTCGCCAACAACCAATACTGAGTCCGAACTACCACTCAAAACAGAGTGTGTTGTTTTCCTTTCCTCTGGGTACTAAGATGTTTCAATTCCCCAGGTTCCCACTCTACGCAAGCGTAGAGTACTAGTCCTTCAAACTAGTGGGTTTCCCCATTCGGAGATCTCCGGATCGACGGTTGCTCAGCACCTTCCCGGAGCTTATCGCAGCTCGCTACGTCCTTCGTCGGCTTCTCCTCCCAAGGCATCCACCATACGCCCTTCTTTCCGAAAAACCACGCAGTCGTCGATTGAAGACTGAGTGGTCAAAACCACGCAATCGTAGAGATTGAGTGGAACTCTCTGATCGTCGAGAATCGATCATACGTGAGAGTTTTTGAACTTCCTCGGTAATTGCCATTTACTCATGTATGAAGTTGTCAAGGTTCGGATCCCTTCGCACGAGAACGTGCTCGGGGATTTGAGACATGAAAAACGCCGCTCTTTCCAAGACGCGGCGGGAGTCACGAAATACTCGTGGCTACGCCCGTACTTGCGCCCCCAGATTGTTTGGCCGATTTCGCATGTCTGACGGGATTGTATCTGAGGGAACTTCAGCCTGTCAAGCAGGATTAACGGGGAGCGTCGGGGAGCTTGCGCAAGGTGACCCGCTTCGGCACGATTCCCGGCTCCTTCATCGTGAGTTCGTGCGACTGGACGTCGTACTGCTGCTTCAGCACGTCGAGCAGGTACGTCCCTTTCGCGGCAAAGATCGAGTACTGACCATCCAGGTTGGTCACCCGAGTAGTGTGCAGGCGGCCCTTGTCGTCAAAGAGGCGAAGGATTGTGAGCGGCGCGGGCTGGCGATGGGCGTAGACGTAGGCGACATTCCTGGCCCGCATGTACTGCAGAAACTCAAACGTCCAAATCACCACGTAGAGCGCAACGATCACCATATCAATGACGTGGGTCCGCTCAACCAGGTAGGCAATCGCAAGTAGGGTGCCGATGATCATAATCGGTAACCTCACCTGCTGGATTCGATGGCCGAGCGAGCGGAAGTTGACGAGCGCATGGTGTTTGGCAGGGGTCAGCGCATCAATGGGAATGTCTGGGTGGTAGAGTCCCTTGTCGACTTGCTGAACCTCGCCCCGGTAGTCCAAGCTCGCTCGATTCGAAGGAAAGAGGTATTCGGCCTTGATGACCTCGATCCGGTAGGCACCATCCTCAACATTAAAGGTATAGCGGCCCCGTTCGTCGGTTACTTTCGTCTCAAGAAGCTTCCCCTGTTCGAACTCGGTCCCGCCTTCGGCGAAGAGTCGAACCGTCACCCCTTCCACCCCCTCGCGCGACACAGAGTCGTAGACAATACCGTACTTACGCCGGCGCTGGAGCCAGCCCATAAAGAGAGCGAAGAGATTGAAGAGTGGGGGCGCCACCGGTAACCCAACCGGAAGCTGCAAGAGTGCGGGGAGTGCTGAGAGCACCAGCGCGCCGATCGCAAGAAGTAGTGCAAACACGGCGTTTGCTTGGGCACTGCCCGGAATTGAGGTGATAAGACCCGTCAACGTGGTTGCCGCCGCTGTCCGTACCGAAAACGAGCGGGTCGTTGGCTCACTCGTCAGACCGTTGAACAACTGAGTGACCGAGAGCGTGTACGAGCCGGCGATAAGTGGCTGGTCAATGGTGACCGACCACGTGCCATCACCGGCGACTGTCGTCCGGTAGGTCTCCCCAGTCTCCACAATGGTGACATCGATCGTGGCCCCAGGAATACCTGTGCCAGTGACAAATGGCGTGGTGTCGGTGACAACCTCGCCCGCAGTCGGGCTCGTAATGGCAGGCGCTGGCAGACCAACCTCGAACGTCTCAGTGTCGGCTGCGCTTGTCTGAGCTCCAACCGTTTGGGTAGCGGTGAGAGTGTACTCACCAGCTGGCAGCGGTGTCGCTATGACGAGCGACCACGTGCCATCGACAGCAACGGTTGCCGTATAGGACGCCCCGGTTTCAACAATTGTCACCGTGATCGTCGCCCCGCTCTGGCCAGTCCCGGTAATGAGCGGCGTCGCATCGGTGACGAGTTCGCCGTTCGTCGGATCGGTGATCTCGGGTGGTGGGAGCGCTGCGCCAGGCCCAGGTGGAACCGGAGGGGTCGGCGGTGTCACCGGTGCCGCGCTCACCGTGAATGTCACGGGTGCGCTGGTCGTCTCATTGGCGCTCTTGTCAACCGCCTTAGCAACCACCGTGTAGGTGTCGGCGGCGAAGGTTGGGAGCGGTCCGGTCGCTGACCATGCCGCCTCTTCGTTCTGGTTCGTGGCCGGATGAGTGGTCGCGAGTGCAGCTGGCGCACTCACCCAACTGATTCCGTTCCAATAAAGACCGTCGCTGCTACGCTGCAGCGTGTAGGTCGTGGAGTTGGTCGCAAGGCCAATCCCGTTGCTGTTGTCAGCTGCTGTGCCAGCAATAGTGGGCTGCGTCCCGGAAGCGAACGTCTGGCCGGCCGTTGGCGACGTGACCGCCACGCTCGGCGGCGTGTCATCAGGAACAGAGGCATCGATGTTCACATCCACCGCGCCAATAGCTGTCGGAGACGCAAGGAGTACGACAAGCCCTACCGCAAAATACCGTTTCAGAAACGGCCATGAGAGCGTGACGGCTCGAGATACTGCCCACTGCCCAACGGCGAGTAAGCGACGCAATGCAGACTGAGTCAACGACCCTCCTCGCGTACACGTTCAGTGTACGATATCGGCCGGTGATCCGCTAGGAACGACGCTGGAAGAACCAATCCGGCGCCAACTTCATCACCGGAACGAGCAGCCACCACTGCCAAGGGAGTACGAAGTACCGGTAGCGCCGATCAATGCCAAACTTAATGAGATCGGCCGCACGATCGGTCGGCACAAGGAAGGGATATCGTCGTCCACGGCTGGTCATCTCGCTCTCCACGAAGCCTGGGAACACCGTACTGACAGTGATGCCGTGGCTCGACAGATCAATCCGCCAGCCGTCCATGAGGTATCGCACCGCTGCCTTGGTGGCCGCGTAAACGCCCCCTGGCAAACCCCTGAAGCTCGCCACGGAGCTGATGGCAACAATGTGACCCTGGCCCTGCTTCACCATTTGTGCCAAAAACGGAGTGATCGTATGGATAACGCCATTGACGTTCACGTCAACCATCCGGGTCATTGTCGCGACGTCTGCGTGGAGCGGATGCGGCCAGCCGCCGAGGCCGGCGTTGGCAATCACAAGGTCAATCTGCCGTGTCCGCCGAAGAAACGCCTTGGCGGCCCGCTCAACTTCCTCGCCATCGGTGACGTCGACGGCATACGTGTGCACTGACGCGCCGAGCGACCGGCACCGCCTCGCCACTGCAGCCAGCCGGTCCTTTCGCCGAGCTGCCAAGCCAAGCGTCACCCCTGGCTCGGCGTACCGCTGGGCCAGCCCTGCCCCAATCCCGGAGGAAGCGCCGGTGAGAAAGATAACCCGCCGTTGTTGCATAGCACTATGGTACACGACGCTTCACGTTTCCGGGCATCCGTGGTTAAGATAAATGAAATAGTGAGGAGGATTGATGACCGAAGGCAAGACCATTCTTTTAATTGAAGACGACGTGGTGCTTCGCGACCTCTACACCACCCGCTTCTCGCTGGAGAACTTCGTCACTGAGGTAGCTACCGACGGCGAGGAAGGACTCAAGAAGGCCACCGACACCAAGCCGCACGTGATCCTCCTCGACCTCCGGATTCCAAAACTCTCGGGTTTCGAAGTGCTCCGCAAGCTCAAGCAGCAAAAAGAAACCAAGGACGTGCCGGTGATTGTGCTGACCGCGCTTTCAGGGGACGAGGATCGCAAGGCGGTCATGGAATTGGGCGCTGATGCGTTCCTCACGAAATCCGAAACAGTTCCCAAGCAGGTCCTGGCCGAAATCCAGAAAGTACTCAAATAGTATTTCGTATACCGTATACAGTATTTAGTATGGCTTACTTTTCGACGATTTCATGAGTCCATGGACTAATTTCTTTGTTTCAATCGTCTGATGGGCAATTTGCTGAAATAGCCCAGGCGAAATATAGCCTACGTCCTTAGCGATGATGAGCTGATTTTGTAGCTCTGTCAGTGATCCAAGTGCAATAGAGTAAAACTGATCCTTCTCTTTCTTTGTGTTTCTTGAAAATCCCTCAGCAATGTTAGAAGTAATTGAAACTGCGCATCTTCTTATCTGACTCGTCAATCCAAAATTTTCCGTTGAAGGAAAATTACTTGTCGCTTGGTAGATGCCGAGAACAAGTTGATGACCCTGCTTCCAGGCATTGAGATCAGTAAAGGATCTAAGCGTGGTCTCAGTCTCGGTGGGCATACTCTATACGGTATACAAAATACTAGATACTACTTTGCTACCGGTACCGTCACCGTAAACGTCGAACCTTTGCCAAGTTCAGACTCGAGAGATACCGTGCCGCCCATGAGCTCAATAACGTGCTTCGAGACGTAGAGACCCAGGCCGGTCCCCGATTGCCCGGTTTCATCGACGTTCGAGGCCCGGAAGAATTTTGTAAAAAGATGCTGCTGATCCTTGGTGCTAATACCAATCCCCGTGTCTTTGATGTGGAACGAAACAGCGTCTTTGCCTCCTTCAACACTCACGACCACACCACCTTGCTTGGTGTACTTCAAACCATTGCCGATGAGATTGATAAACGTCTCGAGCAGTTTCTCTGGATCAACCATGACCAGTGGTGGTTTTTTCTTTGGCTTTACCAGCTTCAGCGTGAGCTGGCGCTCCTCGGCCTTGAATTTCATCGCGTCCACCGCTTGCTCGAGGAGCGGCAAGGGCTCAGTCGGCTTTGCCTCAATGATAATCTTGTTGCGCTCGATCCGGCTAACATTCAAGAGATCTCTCACGAGCTTCCCGAGTCGCTCCGATTCCTTGTAGACTTTCTCGAGCTGCTCCCGGGCCGTCTTATCCACCTTGCCCATCCCCTCGTCGAGCACCATGGAGAGATATCCCTTCATTGCCGTCGTGGGCGTAAGCAGCTCGTGCGAGGCAATGGACACGAACTCACTCTTCAACCGGTCTTCCTCAAAGAACCGGCTCTTCTCCACTGCCGCAGCCGTTTCCGAGGCAACGATCTCCAGGGTTCTAAGATCTTGGTCTGAGTAGACGTCGCCAGATTTCTTTGGCCCAAGCACCAGGATGCCAATGAGCGTCCGAACCTGCTGGGTTTTGGTTGGCTCACCTGGTTTCGTCTGAAGGGTGATCTGCCGGTTGATAATCAGCGGGATAGCAACCGCGGCACCGAGTCCTTTCAAGCGGGATAAGAGGGCTATGCCCATCCGTTTGCGTTCATCGTTCACCGCTGCTTCGACGATCCGCTCCAAGTCTTCAGCTAACATCGACTGTCCGTGCTCAATCCCTCGCTCTTCGAAGTACTCAATGAGCGAGTCCCGGGGTGACAGCTGGAGCGATTTTTGGCTGAACACGCCAACCTTCACGACACCCTTGAGCTCGTGCTCATGCTCCCCGTCCCCTTGCTGCTTGCCATGGAGCATGAAGACCGCGGCCTTCTCCAGCCGAAGTTCCCGAACCACGACCTCCATCATGCCTTTAATCGCCTCTTCAAGGTCAATGACATTGGCCAACGTCTGCGAGAGATCTCGCAATACATCCTCTTGCCTGTACTCGCCTTTGAAAAGCCAGGAGTCGGTGACTTCAGAAAGCCACTTATAGAGTGGGTTAAAGCCCAGGGCAATGATCAAGCCGCCGATGAGTCCAGGGACCAACGTTTCAGCACTCAAAATTTGTCCGGCACCAAGGCCAAGGAATCCTGAAGCTAGGAAGGCAACAGCAGAATACATGGTAAGTACGAAGGCTGAGAGCCCGGTAAAAATCACCGTCCGCTTGATGAGGATTCTGATGTCAAACAGCCGATGAGCAATGATCGCATAGGCCGTAATGAAACTGAGAAAATATGCCGAGTATGGCCCATACTTAGCAAAACGATAGTCACCAACTAAATAGAAAGAGATCAACTGCGTGTAGGTGCCCGCAATTAAGAAAGAAAGAAGCCCGAGTGTGACGTAAAGTATCTGCTGTCTTTCTCGACCATTACTCCTTAAGTACTTGGTCCAAAGGATAATCAGTGACCAAATAGCATACAGCAGCACAATTGGAGTGAAGAGTGAAAATAATGGACCTGGTACAACATCTGTCCCCCAAGATTCAATCGTGATGTCTTGGACAACTAGCCCGGAAAAGGTTGTTGCAATCGCAAGCAGGCCTATTGGGATCCAGATGATGAGGTGGGTTTTGATGTTAATATCTTTTGGCCGAGGAAACAGGAGCGCCAAGTATACAATGGAAGCAATAAATAAAATACCGAAAGTAAACGTAAGACGGTTCCAAAGAAGCGAGTAGTGCAAGTAGGCATCCGCCAAATAGTTGAAAACAAGAGCAGATACTGTTGCAACAGTAAAAAATAGAAAGACTCGATGAACAATGTCGGTAGGTTTACGCTGAAAAACTAGGAGGCCCAGTGCCGACAGTAAAATTGCCGATCCAAAAAAAAGTACGTGTTGCCCGAGTGAAAGGATTTTACCCTCCTCTATTGGAGGTGATTATAGCCCGAAAGCAAGAAAAAAGCAGCGAACAATTAGTCCGCTGCTACTAAAACTGTCGATCGAAAATATTCGAAGGACGCCCAAAGCTCGGGGCTATGGGTACGAACTCCGTATCCCATCGACCCTGGTTCTTCAGGACACCCAACTTTGAGCCTTGCCGGGAAGATACCCGACTCGCCCCAGTGACGCTTAATTCCTCCTCCGTTCTCAGCCGTGATAGGAACCATGTTGATCCCGTGGTATTCGTAAAATCCATAGAGCTGCTTATCGAGCGTGAGCTCTATGTGGTCGACGCCCTCCCTCACGCAGTACCAATGGGTAGCCGCGCAAAGTGCAAACGATGCCCCCGAGCACCCGCGGTACTTTTTCTCAACGAGGACATAGGGAATCTCAACTGTTTTTCCGGGAAGGATTGTTAGCTCGGGCCAGCCTTCTTTGGAGCGAATCGGAAACTCTGCAGGATTGCCCTCGATGAGCAGGACAATACCTGCAAGGATCGTTCCGTCCAAAACCACCCAAGCCTGAGAGTTTTTCGAGTAACGCTCGAGGTACCCCTCGACCGGCCACCCTTTCTCTTCTACTCCAACTCGCCTAACGAGCAACTTCGCGTGTTGTAGTAAGTGGGGGTTCGCCTTCAGATCGAACAACTGTAGCCGCTGCAACTCGGTCACCTCTCTTTCCTCTGTACTTGAAGTAGCCGATTGCCAGCCAAAACGCTGCCGGGATGTTAAGTGCGGGAACCGTGAGAATGACCCAATCAGTAGACCATTTATGGACTCCCAAATTGAACCATGCGATCTCGTTTAACAGTATTGCAAGGAAGGTGACGAGCTCTGCTAGCTCCTTGGTTAAAAACATTCTACTCGCTCCTTTTTTCAAAATGCCGGGCTCAAAAACGAACCGACTCTTGCTAGAGTTGCATTTTTTCTCCCCAAAATCAACGGTTGAGGCAATCTTGGTTTTCAGGTGGCACCTGATAAAATAAATTCAGTAAACACTAGCAGGGAGGGTCGAATGCCACAGGTTGATGTGAACTGGACCTGGGTACTCGTCGGTGCGGTGGTCGCGATGATCATTGGCGCCGTGTGGTACGGGGTCTTCGCCGAACCGTGGATGAAAGCGGTTGGCAAGAAAAAAGAGGAGCTCAAGGGTACGGGGATGAGCTATCTCTGGGCATTTGTGTTTGCCTTGGTCTCCACGTGGGCACTGGCAATGTTCGTCGGCATGGCCGGGGCCACCACCTTTGGCGACGGCGCCATGGTTGGTTTCTGGGCATGGATCGTGGTTGCGGCCGCAATGGCTGGCAACGTGCTCTGGGAGGGCCGCTCCTGGAATCTCTGGATGATCAACGCCGGGAACACCTTGGTCACCTTTTTGGTGGTCGCCGGGCTGCTGGGCATGTATCCTGCCGCCTAACGACGACTTCCACAAAAAAGAACTGGCTCTCAGCCAGTTCTTTTTTTGTTTGGTACTTCCCCTTAGAAGAGATCGAGGACGAATCCCATCGAAGTGAGGGCGACGACGGCGTACCCGGCATTGATCAAAAAATGCGTGAATGAGCGGCGCTCAAAGAGGTAGATTACGCCAAGGAGCGGCGTCACCCAGGTAGCACCGGCCAAGAACCCGGCAAAGGTGCCAAACCCTCGCTCTGGATCATCGCCGATGTACATGCTAAGGCTGCCGGCAAGAATCAAGAACAAGAGGAAGGACCCGAGAAACACCTTGGCAGCGCCGGCGGATACCTGCTCGTCAGTGAGCTTCGCCTCATGTTGCCAGCGCTTGCCAAAGAGCGCGGTATACCAAATACCGCCAATCACGAACGGCACGACCGCAGCCACGAAGATCGAAATCCAATTCATAGGCTTTCCCTCCCCTCCTAGATGTATTGATTGGTGGTGAAATACTAACCTTTGCGCGAACCTTTTTCCAATCGCGAAGCGATTGATCTTCGCACGCTCCGCGTGCGTGGTGGCTTGATACTGAATCGTACGCGCGAAGCGCGTGGTGATGCTGTCTGCGCGCCTCGGACGCGCTCCCGCTGGTCGCGCGCGGCAAACCCAAAAATTTCCTATCATTTTTTTGTGCGGCTCCCCCCAGACCCCCCGCCGCAAGGCGGAATATTTGAAAGGAAGGAAATTTTTGGTTTGCTCCGCCGCTT
>CAZOUL010000022.1:0-9561 GCA_964583025.1 uncultured Candidatus Saccharibacteria bacterium | reverse complement strand
CGGTAGAGAGATGAGTGGAAGCTCATTTTCGCCCTCCGCGACGGCCAGAGAGAATCCGCTCTGCTTCCACGAGGGCTTGAACTAACCGGTCGATATCAGCAGATGTATTGTAAATCGCAAGACTGGCCCGAATCGAACCATGATTGTAGCCGAGGAAGCGAGGGAGAGGTTCGGCACAGTGGAAGCCTGCTCGAACGGCGACCCCATATTCGTTCAGGATTGAAGCTACATCATGAGGATGGCATCCGGTGAGAACAAACGATGCTATGCCAAGGCGCCGCCAAGACCGAGCACCAAGGAGCTTAAGTCCTGGTACCAGATCGAGCTGATCAATGAGTCGACGAGTAAGGTCAGCTTGTGAACCGTTTCGTCGCTTCTTACTCAGCCACTCGACAGCTGACGCCAAACCGATCGCACCAGCGATGTTTGGTGTTCCGGCCTCGAATCGGTAGGGCACTTCCCGCCAGGACGCGCTAGACTCACTGACCCGATCGACCATGTCACCACCTACCTGGAACGGCTGCATCCTAGAAAGCAGTTCTGATCGTCCATAGAGTACGCCAATACCAGTTGGTCCGTACATTTTGTGACCAGAGCAGGCGAGAAAGTCTACGCCAAGACCTGAGACGCTGATGGGCAAATGTGCGGCAGCTTGGGCAGCATCAACAAAGACTGGTACGCGATGCTCCTTCGCTCGTCCGACCACTTCCTCAAGTGGATTGATAGTCCCTAGCACATTCGAGACATAGGTGAGTGCAATCAGCTTCACGCGAGGCGAGAGAATCTGGTCGAGAACCCGGAGATCAATGGTTCCCTCAGAAGAAATCGGGACAACGCGGAGGCTGGCGCCCCGCTCCTTCGCTAGTCGCTGCCACGGCAGGAAATTTGAGTGGTGCTCGGCAAGAGTGACCACTACTTCATCACCTTTGTGTAAGTTCTCACGAAGATACGATGCCGCGACAAGATTTGCCGCCTCAGTCACTCCACGAACAAAGACAATCTCACTTGGACTCTGGGCACCGAGAAACTGCCCCAGGACCTGGCGCGCCGACTCGTACAATTGCGTCGCCTGCTCAGAAAGATCATAAATGCCTCGGTGAATATTAGAATTCTCACGTTCGTAATATTTTTTTATTCTGTCAATCACCGATCGGGGCTTCTGGGTGGTTGCCGCATTGTCAAGGTATGCCAGTGACGCCGAGCCAGCTGCCTGATCCAAGAATGGAAATTCTGGCCCCATCCTCACTCCCGGATGAGTTTTGGAATTATCTTCTCGATCGTGGCTCGGTCGGGGGCAGAAAAATGCTGGCTCACTGGCCGCACGAAGCCCTGAACGACTGCTTGCAGAGCCTCAGCCGGATCCATGCCCCGACTTTCGAGGTAAAACCGCTGAAACTCGCTGGCCCGGCCCACTGCCACTCCGTGACTTGCCTGAACCTCATGCTCGGTAATGTCGAGTGAGGGTATCGCACGCGCTCGGGCGGTAGGTGAGAGGAGTAATGATTCCTGCTGAAGGCGCGTGCTTGAAGCGCTCATTCCCGAAGGAATGGTAATGGAGCCATGAAATTCGTACTGGCCGGCGCGGGCGACGAGCGACCTGATATCGACCACCGAGTGGCTGTTCCGAGACTGGTGGCAGACATTCAAGCGGAGATGGGAGGCCGAGGAGGCAGGGCAAAAGGCAAGCCCTATGACTTCAAGATACACGGCTGGTGCCGCAAGTCGGATCTCGATCTCGACGTGCCGCCCCTCCTCAAGAAGAAGGATTGGCAGCCGGAAGTGGCCGGGCGTGTTCAGTACGACTGCCTGCCCTCCAGGAGGTAGGGACAAGTGTGTTGGACTCATCCCACGCTTCCTTCCATCTCTAACTGGATGAGCCGGTTCATCTCCACCGCGTATTCCATCGGCAGTTCCTTCGTAAAAGGCTCGATAAAGCCATTGACAATCATCGTCAACGCCTCTGCCTCATCGAGGCCCCGGCTTTGCAGGTAAAACAACTGCTCGGCCGAGACTTGGCCCACCGACGCCTCATGAGATATCGCGACATCGCCGGAAGCAAGCTGCATGTCGGGCCAGGTCTTTGATGATGAGTTTCTATCAAGCAAGAGCGCGTCGCAATTCACAGAAACCTTCACCTCACGAGCATTTGGTTGCACTTTTACCATTCCCCGATAGGTTGAGCGGCCGCCCCCGACGCTTACCGACTTACTCACGACCGTTGATGATGTATGTGGCGCCAGATGGATGACCTTTGCGCCAGCATCCTGTTCTTGCCCTGGTCCGGCATAGGCGAGACTTAAAATATCTGCCCGGCTGCCCGGCTCTTTGAGAATGACGCAGGGATACTTCATCGTTACCTTGCTGCCAAGGTTCGCATCGATCCACTCAACAGTCGCGTTCTTCTGAGCAATAGCCCGCTTCGTCACCAGGTTATATACATCTCCAGACCAATTCTGAATTGTCGTGTAGCGGACCCTTGATCCTTCCCGTGCAACCACCTCGACAACTGCGGCGTGCAATGAGTCCCTCGAATATATGGGCGCTGTACAGCCCTCAACGTAGTGGACCCTGGCCTGCCGGTCGGCGATAATCAGTGTCCGCTCAAATTGCCCCATCTGTGATCCATTGATGCGAAAGTAGGCCTGAAGGGGGACTGTCACCTCGACACCAGGAGGGACATAGACGAAACTTCCACCACTCCACACTGCTGCATTCAGAGCGGCGAATTTATTATCGGCAATTGAAACAACCGTGCCATAGTGCTGCTGAACGAGCTCCGGAAACTTCTGCACCCCCTCGTCCATGCTCAGAAATACCACGCCCTGCTTGGCCAAATCCTCTTTCAAGGTGTGGTAGACCACTTCGGAATCAAACTGGGCACCGACACCGCCCAAATACTGGCGCTCGGCCTCCGGAACTCCAAGCCGCTCGAAAGTTTCTTTTATTGAAGAAGGAACATCATCCCAGGTCCTCGCTGCCTCGTCAGTCGCTCTTCGATAGTAGGTGAGCGTATCAAATGAAAGTGCAGAGAGGTCTGCCCCCCATTCCGGCATAGGCTTTTTGAGGAATACCTCATAGGCCCGAAGTCGCAACTCGAGCATCCACCCCGGCTCATGCTTTGCCCTACTGATCTCGCAGACGGTTTCTTTACTTAATCCCGGGCTCGTCTCTGCCTTATTCTCATGTCGGACGTGAAATCCATACTGCTTCTCATACCCCTCACGCAGCTTGGCAAGTTCCACTTGGGTCATGAGACGCTGGCGAAGCCCTGGCTGATGACGGACTCGATGAGTGAGGGACTGCCGGATTGCACAATCCGGCCCGCCTTCATGAGATGGACGTGAGTTGGCCGAAGATACTCAAGCATCCTAGGATAGTGAGTAATCATAATGACTGAACGGTCGTTCGCTATATACTGATCGAGCGCGATCCCAATCAAGCGGATCGCGTCAACATCAAGGCCTGAATCACATTCGTCGATCATCGCATAGCGTGGCTCTATGAGAAGAAGCTGGAGGATTTCTACCTTCTTCCTCTCGCCACCGGAGAACCCTTCGTTGAGACCTCGCCGGCCGATCGCCGGGTCAAGGCCAAGCCGTTCTGCTGCCTGGACGAACTCCCGGTGAAACGTGAGCACCGACGCGGTTTTTGCTCCTCGGGCTCCGCGAATTTTGTTCACCGCGAGTCGAAGGAAGGGTTCAAGCTCAAGGCCAGGAACATCTGCGGGGTGCTGAAAAGAAAGAAACAGGCCGGCGTGGGCGCGCTCGTGAGGGCTGAGCGAAAAGAGCGACTGGCCGTCGAGCGCGGCCTCGCCTCCTGTCCGCTCATAGTCCGGATGACCCATGAGCGTAGCAGCGAGTGTACTCTTGCCGGAGCCGTTTGGCCCCATCAAGACATGGAGTTCACCTGGGCCCACAGTGAGGGAAACTCCGGAGAGGATTTCGGTGCCACCAGCCCGAACGACCAAATCTCTCACCTCAAGCATGGAAACTCTCGATAGTGGCATTGAGATCAGCGAGCAGATGATCGATCTCCTCGTTGGGCAAACCGTGGAGCGCCGCTCCTTGGCCGATCGTATCGAATTCCGCAGCAAAGCAACCTTGGCAATGAAGTCCATAGGCCTGAACCACCGCCTGGGCGACGGGGTACTGACGCAACAAGGGACCGACCGGGGTATCTCGGTTCACCGGGAAAGTTAGTGATGTAGACGGCTTCAAGGCTGTTCGCTCGTTCGACATATCCTGTACTATTAGCGTCGTGAGTGAGGAACGCAAGTCTGACCGTGAGGAGCTGGGGGACGGCCTGCCGACTACCCAGTGTTGCCACTGCGGCTCCCTGTTGATTGGTTTCGACACCTGTCAACGATGTGGCTGGCATCCTTGCGATATCTGAGGAGTGCGAGTCGATGAAATCAGTTATCCAACGCGTCAGTCGCGCCGAGGTGCGGGTCGCTGACCAAAGCCTAGCTCGAATCGGACCAGGCCTCATGATCTTCCTCTCCATCGGCACCATTGACCGCCTCCAGACCGTGACACGCTGGGCTGAGCAGGTATTGCGCCTGCCGGTGCTTTCGGATCCGAGCGGCCGGTTGACACGCTCGCTAGCAGAAACCAGGCTTCCAGTCTGCCTCGTCTCACAGTTCACACTCCATGCGCGAACGGACAAGGGAAAGCGTCTAAGCTTTTCTCGCGCCGCAGCGCCTCGCCACGCAGAACCGCTTTTTGACGCAGCCGCCCAGTCGCTCCGCCACGCGGGCATAACTGTTCAGACTGGCCAATTCGGCGCTCACATGCACGTGGAACTTATAAACGACGGTCCGGTCACGATACACTTAGATGTTGACGAACGGTGAGAAAGCGAGGACGACATGAATGCCTACCTCTCGATAAAATACCAGGGAGAAGACAACGAGGAAGTGGTGCGCGAACTCGTGACCGCGGCTGAGCGAGCTGGCTTCAGCGTCACAGCCTCGGTCCGAGATTTTGATGACTTCGGGCGACAAGAGCAGCCACCGGAGCAGCTGCTACCATTCATGACCAATAGCATCGAACATGCCGACGTGTTGCTTATTGACGGCACTGAGAAAGGCGTGGGTATCGGCTTCGAAGCAGGATATGCTGCAGCCAATCAGATCCCGATTGTCGTCTTGACCTATCAACAGAGCGATATCTCGCCGATACTCGAACTGGCGGCGTTCGCAGTAATATCCTTTGACGGCTACGAACAACTCTTTCAAGCGCTTCAACAAGTGAAACGAAGACTCCAGGAGGAATCATGAATTTCCGGCCGCTTGCGACCCTGATCGTTGCCGCCATAGCCTTGACCGGCTGCACGAAACAAGCAGATACCCAACACACGTCCACTTCACCATCACCAAATGAAGGAGCGCCAATGGCAGACATCCAACGAACCTACGACTCATTTCCCGGGACACTGAGCGATGAGGAGCTCAAGAGTAAACAAGCGACCATTACGACGAACCGGGGAGAGATCCAGATCCGTTTCTTTGAAGACGAGGCGCCATTGGCCGTGAGTAACTTCATCTTTCTTACTGAGCGCTCGTACTACGATGGATTGACGTTCCACCGGGTCGAACCAGGTTTTGTGGTTCAGGGCGGCGATCCGAAAGGAGACGGGACTGGCGGACCTGGATACCAGTTTCGTAACGAACCAGTGTCGCGAAGCTACTCCCGGGGTATCGTCGCTATGGCGAACGCAGGCCCGGACACGAACGGCAGCCAGTTCTTCATCATGCTGGAAGATACTCCGCTCCCACCGGCCTACACCATCTTTGGCGAGGTGACTGAAGGCATGGACGTCGTCGACCAAATTCAGGTAGGGGACGTGATGGAAGCGGTGCGCATCACTGAACGGGAGTAGCATGGGACACCGCCGAGTCCGCGTCCTCGATGTCGCCATTGATCCGATCCGACCTGCCGACCTTATGAGCTGGTTCGAGCGGTTTGTGCGTGCCCGTCTCCCGCACCAAGTCGTGACGGTAAACCCTGAATTCCTCATTGAGGCTCGGTCAAATCGGGATTTCCGCGCTGCTCTTAAGGATGCGGAGTTGGCACTGGCCGACGGGCACGGCATCCAACTTGCGGCGACTATTCGAACGTTTCCTCGCCCCAGTTGGTTCCCCCTGGGCCTCGCCGTCACTTTCCTGCAATGGGCATACGCGAGCCTACTCTTACTCGTCCGGAGCCCACGTCTTGCGACCCCAATCCCAGCAACTATTCCTGGCGCTGACCTTGTCTCGATACTTTCGAAACGCGCTGAGGACCGTGGCTGGCGGATTTATATCCTCGCGGGCCCCGACCCACTGGCAACGGATGCCCGAGCTCTCCTGGTCGCCCATTACCCGAAACTGACCATCGTTGGTGCCGAGACAGGTGTCACGCCGAGCGATGCCCTGGATTCACCCGCGGCCGAAGCACTGGTTGAGCGGATTCGTCGGGCACGACCTGACATCTTGTTCGTCGGATTTGGCGCGCCTCGGCAGGACCTATTCATCTCCAAATACAAAGCGGCGCTCGGCGTACCGATCATGATTGGCGTTGGCGGAGCTTTTGATTTCCTGGCCGGGCGCGTCCGCCGAGCGCCGCACGCGCTCAGGATGATCGGCTTCGAGTGGCTCTGGCGGCTCTTCGTGCAACCGTGGCGGTGGCGGCGGATACTGAGAGCAGTTGTTGCTTTTCCCCTCGCAGTCAGCCTTGAATTCGCTAAGCGCTCATCTTGACCAGAAGTCGCCGGACAGGTACAATATCTGTACTATTGAGAGGAAAGCAGCCTGACTGGCTGTTTTTTGTAGTCAATCGGCATCGGTCGACAGCCTCAGATCGAGACCGTATACTACTCTCCAGAGGAGCACACATGCCTGATTCACCATTCATGGAAGCACTTGGCCAACTAGCCGAGGAACGAGGCCTGCCCGTCGAGACGGTCATACAAACCGTCGAAGCGGCGCTGGCAGCCGCATACCGGAAAGATTACGGCAAACCTGGGCAAATTATCCGCGCCAAGCTGAATGCCGACGACATTACTAAAACCGAGATGTTCCAAGTTTTCGAGGTTGTGGCCGACGACGCCGAGATCGAAGAGCCTGAGCGCCAGCTCACTGTCACCGAGGCGAAAAAGCAGGACCCTTCGCTCGAAGAGGGTGGGGAACTTGTGATCGCGCTACCGCACCACGCTGACTTCGGCCGGATCGCTGCCCAAACTGCCAAGCAGGTCATCATTCAACGGATCGCTGAGGCAGAGCGCAACATGCTCTACGATGAATTCAAAGACAAAGAGGGTCAAGTCTTAAGTGGCAATGTCCAGCAAATCGAGGGACGGGACGTGATCATCAATATCGGCCGGATGAATGCTGTCATGCTACCGCCCGACCAAGTCCACGCGGAACGGTACTACATCGGCCAGCGGCTGAAAGTCTACGTGAAAGGGGTTGAGGAAACCAATCGCGGCCCTAAGGTACTCGTATCACGAGCACACCCCGGCTTAATTAAAGGACTCTTCACTGCCGAGGTGCCAGAAATCCAAGCCGAAACCGTCACCATCGAGGCGATCGCCCGCGAGCCCGGATCCCGAACGAAGATTGCAGTTGCCGCCCACCAGGAAGGGCTCGACCCGGTCGGTTCGTGCGTCGGCCAACGCGGCATTCGGGTCCAGGCCGTACTCTCTGAACTCGGCGACGAAAAGATCGATATTATTCTTTGGGACGACGATGCCAAACAGCTCATTATGAACGCGCTCTCTCCGGCAGGCGTCGATGATATCGAGCTCGATGAGGCAACGAAAACCGCCCGAATCCATGTCCCACATGACCAGGTATCGCTGGCAATTGGCAGAAGTGGCCAAAATGTTCGACTGGCAAGCAAGTTAACTGGCTGGAACCTCGACATCGTAAAGGAAGGCGAAGAGACAACCGAAGACGCCACCGAAACAAGTGCAAGTGCCGAGGAGGATGCAGACCAAGCACAGTCCCCAGAATCCGCGGACAAGTCCGACGGCGAGCTTGCGAAAGACCAGTTGTCGTCGGAAGCGACCGAGGCGACCGAATAACGTCGTATGAGTCAACCACTGGAAAGTTTTGAACGCTTCTCCCCCCATGCCCGATCTGTCTTAGTCGCTTCGCAACGCTACGCCGAGGCGATGAACACCGGCCTTGGCTCAGAACATCTCCTGTTGGCACTGGCCGTCACCCCGGACTCAACTGCATACTCGGTTCTTAAGAAATTACCGGTCACGCTCGACCAGCTTCGATTGGTGCTCCGGATCGAGCCGCCCCAAGAGGTTGCCCGCGGCCAGATGACAGCCGAAGCAAAGGGGGTCGTCGAGCGGGCTGCCTTCCAGGCAGCGACGCTCGGCGCGCCGACCATTGAGTCGGAGCATCTCCTCTGGGCAGTGACGGCTCATCCAAAGAGCCATGCCTACCGCCTCATCCAGCGGATGGGCGTCGATCCCAAAGCAATCCGCAAATCGCTGGAACGCCATTTTCACGACACTCAAACCGAACAGGCGAGCAGCCATTCGGAAATTGAAGTACTCGGCTTTATTCATCCGCCCCACGAGCACCCTGGAAACGACCAGGTCGCCCAGCTTGAAGGACTCGCCAATGAAGAATTGGGTGACCAGCAGGAACAATCGACACTCGATGAATTTAGTCTTGACCTGACCGCGCTTGCCAAGGCCCAGAAGCTCGACCCCGTGATCGGCCGAGACGAGGAGTGTGAGCGGCTGATCCACATCCTTGGCCGAAAAACGAAGAATAACCCGGTCTTGATTGGTGACCCGGGAGTGGGAAAAACGGCTATTGCCGAAGGACTCGCCCAGCGGATTGTGGCTGGCAACGTTCCCGCATACCTTGCTGACCACCAAGTACGCAGCCTGGAGCTCGGAAGTCTTGTCGCCGGAACGATGTACCGGGGCCAGTTCGAGGAGCGATTGAAGCGGGTGATCCAGGAGCTGGAGAGTCAAAAAAATTGCATTCTCTTCCTTGATGAAATCCATACCCTCGTCGGGGCAGGGGGCAGCGAGGGATCGCTCGACGCGGCCAATATCCTGAAACCCGCCCTTGCAAAAGGAGCATTGCGGATTATCGGCGCGACGACCCAGCGCGAGTACCAGAAGTACCTGGAGCGTGATCCCGCCCTCGAGCGTCGGCTCCAACCTGTCGTCGTCAATGAACCAACCAAGGAAGATGTCGTCGCAATCTTACGAGGCATCCGAGCCCGATACGAAACCTTCCACGGTGTCTCAATGAGCGACAATCTCCTCGAAGAGGCCGTCCGTCTTGCCGACCGCTACCTCCCCGACCGGCGGTTCCCCGATAAGGCGATCGACTTGATCGACGAAGCAGCGGCCGGGGTCCGGGCAGCGGCCAAGCCGACCGTCCAGACGGCAGAGCCACAAAGAGCTGAACTTGAACGGTCACTCAAGACACTTGTGAAGGAGAAAGAGTACGAACTGCGACGTACAAACTTAGAGCGGGCGGCCTTCCTGCGCGATAAAGAGCTACGCTTACGGGTCAAACTCAAGAAGCTCGGCGAACGGGCAACT